>NZ_JANSIG010000101.1:0-10730 GCF_047461975.1 Synechococcus sp. R55.3
GGCCAGGAACTTCTTGAGTTTTCTCTATCTCGTCAGTGCTCTCTTTTGGCTCAAATGAAAGATCAACACAACCTAGTTTGAATCGAAATGACCACAAAACCATAAAAGAGAAAAGTTCAAGAGCTCAAGCCATTGAAGGGGGTGGAGAGGCCCATCTGCGAAGCGATTGATTGACCTGTTCCATCAAAGCTCGGCAGGCTACGGTTTTGCCCTGTTGCCGATCCCCAGCTTGGTCGTAAAAGACAATACCATCGGCCCGAGAAAGGCCCAACGCCAAGAACAACAGCTCCAAGACCCCAAAAGAAGCGGTCTCCAGCTCCGGCGCTCGATCCTTAAGCTCTGCCAGCGTGGTGTGGGCATCTTCCAGGTGGCCGAAGGCCGGGATCCACAGATGGGTCGTCGGCTGGGATCCCTCTGAGGACAAAGACTCCGCCTCGCCAGCAGCAGGATCCTCGACCACCCGCACCGTCAGCCAGCCGCCATCGGGGTAGCGCAAGGTGGTGTATTGCAGGTGATCCAGGTGTTGAGCCACCTGGGTGAGCACATCCGCCACCTGTTGCATTGCCGCCGTCGGGATCCCGTTTTGGGGAGCAGTATCCACAAGGGTTGCGGCCTGTGCTGCCAAACTAACCACCATGATTGACAACAATCCTCATCCACATCCAGAATAGATATTCGCAGCGATTGGGGCTGTAGTTCAATTGGTTAGAGCACCGCCCTGTCACGGCGGAAGTTGCGGGTTCGAGCCCCGTCAGCCCCGTACTCCTAAAACACTCTAGCTTAGTCGCTCTCCTGCAGCCTCATATCTCCAGACTGATCTGATTTCTGATGAAGACTGCTGCGCAACGCGGTCGGCCTGGGGTTTAAGCTTCGGCGGTGGGGCCACTCTAAAATGGGGCTTAGTCCAGGGGAAAAACCATGCAGTATCGCAGATTTGGGCGTACCGAGCTGTCTATGCCCGTGCTGAGCTGTGGTGGCATGCGCTATCAACACAGTTGGCAAGATACTCCTTGGTCAGGGATCCCAGCGGCAAGCCAGCAGAACCTGGAGGCGACGATTCGCCGGGCCTTGGAGGTGGGCATCAACCACATCGAAACTGCCCGCGGCTATGGCACTTCTGAAATGCAGTTGGGCCGCATTTTGCCGCTCTTTCCCCGGCAAGATCTGATTGTGCAGACGAAAATTGGCCCCAGCGCCGACCCGCAGCAGTTCCTGGCCAAGTTCGAGCAATCGATGAGCTACTTGAACCTCGATTATGTGGATCTGCTGGCCATCCACGGGTTGAATACCTGGGAAGACTTGGAGCACAGCCTGCGTCCAGGGGGGTGTCTGGAGGTGTGTCAGCGCCTGGTACGGCAGGGGCGGGTGCGTTTTGTCGGCTTCTCCACCCATGGGCCGACGGAGTTGATCGTGGAAGCCATACGGTCAGGGGGCTTTGATTACGTCAACCTACACTGGTACTTTGTCAACCAAACCAACTGGCCCGCCATTGAGGCTGCCGCCCAGCAGGATATGGGGGTATTCATCATCAGTCCCTCAGACAAGGGGGGCAGGCTTTACGATCCGCCCGCCAAGCTGGTGCAGCTGTGCCAACCTCTCAGCCCAATGGTCTTCAACGACCTGTTCTGTCTGTCCCATTCCCAGGTTCACACCCTCAGCATTGGGGCAGCTCGACCCAGCGATTTTGATGAGCACCTGCGGGCGGTGGAGCTGTTGGATCGGGCTGATGAGCTGTTGCCGCCGATCCTGGCCCGCCTAGAGCAAGCTTTGATCGAGCAGGTGGGGGAACACTACGCCAAAACTTGGCACCAGGGCCTGCCTCGCTACGACCAAACCCCCGGACAAGTGAATATCCCGTTCATTCTGCTGCTGCGCAATTTGGTCTTGGCCTATGACTTGGTGGACTATGCCAAGAGCCGTTACAACCTGTTGGGCAATGCCGGCAGTTGGCTCCCCGGCCAGCGGGCAGACAAAGTGGATGCCGAAGCCCTGCGACCTTATCTTATCCACAGCCCCCACCGCGACCGGATCCCGGCTTTGTTGCAAGAAGCCCATCGCCTGCTCTCTGGAGCTGAGGTGAAGCGCCTATCTCAGAGCTAGCTTGCCCAGGGATCCCCCCGTTTGACGGTATTAAAATGCTTCCGCAAGAGATTCAAGACTACATCGTTTTATTGAGAAACTCCGTGTTGCAAGAACAGTTACTGAGTTAGATGAGAGTCTGGCAACACTAGCCCCACCGCATCTGTAGACGCAAGAGGAGTACCATTGCGATGGCCAGCCTTTTACTGTGGCCTGTTTGGCATGGTTGTAGGTGATTGAGATAACAGTCGCCGACCTTTCGGATTGCCAACGGATGTGCCGTCACTTTTATCGGATAGGCCGCACTCTCTTGGATCTGGACGCTGCCAAAACCGTTCGGGATCAACCCACCTGGTTTGAGGCTCCATCTTAAGGTCAGGGGCAGGAACCTGTTTGCCAGCAGCCTCAATCCCCTTGGACAGAGTGCTCTCAGCCACCCAACCCCATCGCTTCAATTTGATGAATGTAGTCGGGGGGAAGCCCATGCTCTCGTGCCCCCTTCAAGATTCCTTGAAGATATCCCTCGCTTGGGATCAATGAATCATCAATGAATGAATCTCCCGCCACGTAAGTCATTGCTTCGATCACTTCACCCTCATCGCTTCGAACCTGAACCTGCTGGCGACGGTAATGACCTCCCGGAATTCCTTCATACCGATCCATCCTCTCCAGCCTGTCCGAGCTGCACAGATAGGCAACTCCCCACACAACCCCAGAGGGATCCCGGACAATGTTGGCCTTGCCGGTTCCATCGTTGCCGCGCTTGTTGAACGTAAGGCGGTATCCCTGCAAACGAGCACGCCTAGCTTCCTTGAAATCAACAGCACGGTGTCCCATCTGCTGGGCATCTAGGTTACTTCCGTTGCTCACTCATCTCTAGTTCCCTTGGTGTCGGGTGAACCCGCCTACCCAGAATTACACTGAGATGTGGTATTTTGCATATTGAGCACATTAGCATCACGGGATCCCGCCCCTCCATGAGCTACTTGGTTATCGACACCGAGGGCAACCCCAACCTCAAAGAAATCGCCCTTATCGACAGCAGCGGCAAGCTTATTTACCATGCCTACACCCAAGAATACTCGCCCCACCACCCCCAGCCCAAACCTTTGGCCCAAATCGTTGCTGACCTGCGGCGCTTGGCACAAGGCAAGACTCTTGTTTTCCACCACGCAGAGCAAGACCTAAAAATCCTTAAACAAGCCTTTGAGCAAGCTAACCAAGAGTGGCTTTCTAACCCCGTTTTTTGCACTTGGCTAGCTGCCAAGGAATGTTTCCCCAACCTCCCCAGCTACAGTCTAGAGTATCTTAGCAAACATCTTAGTATCCAACTGGAGAGCGGCTATTTCAACTCCAAACTGGCCCACGACGCCAGCTACGATGCCCTCTTTACCTACCACCTCTATCGCCACCTCACCCACGCTCAGCTCAAAGCCCAGAATGTTCCCAATCCTTTCGCCAACAGCAGAGTTGACAATCCCTTTCAGCATTATCCCGACGAGACCACCATCTATCAGCCTCAGTACCAGCAGCTCACTGCCACCCTACAGGACATCCAACGGGATCCCAACCACCAGAGCCGAGGGGTTGTCTTACTGGGAGAACCTGGATCCGGCAAGACCCACCTGATCATGCGGGTGGCCCAAAACCTCCTGCGCCACAACCGTCTCCTGTTTATCCCTCAGCCCACCCATCCCGACAACATCTACCACCACATCTACAGCCACACCCTGGAATCCCTGCGCGAACGGGTAGATGCCCATCACCACACCCAGCTCGACTACTTGATTGCCAAGAGCTTTGTGGAAATCTTGAAAACCTTCCCCCAAACCTCAAAAACTGAAGAGTTTCTCTCCCTTCTCACGGCGGATCCCCTCAACCTCTTTCATTGCCTGGGAGCAGAAGGCACCGAGCGTCGTCGTCAACAATGGCAAGCCATTGAAAAACGGGTTCTGCGCTGGTGGGCAGAGCAAAACTTTCTCACCGGTTCCACCGAAAACATTCTCAAGGGCATCATCAAATACTGCAGCTACAGGGATCCCAACCGCCGTCACCAGATCATCCGCTGGCTCAGCGGTACCGACCTGGATCCTGAAGAAACCAACTTGATTGGGTTGCCCCCTTGGAGTGCAGATCTGGATCGCAACACCTTTGCCCTAGAAGGGATGAAAGTCATCGGCAGGCTTTCGCTGCTTGACCGACCTCTCATTATTGTCTTTGACCAATTGGAAGCTTTGGGCCGAGACGAAAATCGAGATATCCTTCTCAACTTTGGCGATGCTCTAAAAGAGCTTTTTACCCGTATTCCCAACAGTCTGTTTGTCCTTAATTTGTTTCCTGATCGTTGGCAACATTTCCAAACCCAATTTGACCGGGCTATCGTCGATCGCCTCTCCCAAACCGTCCTCTCTCTGGATCCCCCACCTGCTCCCCAGCTTCAAACCCTTCTGCAAACCCGTCTGCCCTCAGGGATCCACCTCCAAGCTCTCTTCACCGCCGATGACCTAAGCGATATTCTTGGTCAACCCTCCATCCGGGCCATTCTCAACCGAGCCTCAGCCTACTACCGCCACTACATCAACGGGATCCCTCTCCCTCCCCAGGTGCAAGTTGTACCCACTGCCAGCAATCTAGCCGCCCGTGTCCAGCGGCTCGAAACTGAGCTGCAAACCCTCAAACAACTGCTCATCCCCCTTCTGCCTGCCCACGGCCCCTCCATCGTTCTATCTCCACCCCTTCGGGATCCCAGCCGATCTGCCGATCTTGTTGAGACGCTGGATCCCTATCTCCGCACCACTGAGGCTCAGCTCCGCGCCGCCTATCCCCAAGAGGCGATCATCGACAGCACAGCCGATATCGGCAAATTGCGCACCATCGGCAATGCCCTACAAGGGATCCATCCTGTCCCCATGAGCACCCTGAAGCTGGGCAAACGCAAACTTCTAGATCACCTCTATTTCTCCGCCCAGAAGCGGGTGATCGCCTTTATCCAAGTGGGTCCCAGCAGCATGTATGGACAGCTCAATAACTTCAACCAATTGGTGATTGCTCACCCTGAGCTTCAGTTTCTCTTGCTGCGGGATGCCCGCCTCAAGCCTCCTTCCAAAACGGCTACCGCCACCAAAGCGGCCTTGGCCGCCCTCAACAACAGCCCCAATGGCAAGTATGCTCTGCTCACCCAAGACGACCGCATCCATCTGGAGCTTATGCACAGGATGATCACCGACATCCAAAACCGCGACCTGGAAATCGACCTGACCCAAGCCGTTCGGTATTATCTTGACCACAGGGATCCCCCCCTTATTGCCTGGATCCTGGGCCGTGATTAAGCGCTCCAGATCCGTCGAAACCCCATGTTGTTCAAGGTCGGCTCCGCATCGGGATCCAGCACCGTAAAACCGGGATCCCATATTGTCCGGCCAAGCTTGTGACCTGATTCTTAAGGCTGCCGATCAACGGAGCCAATGGCAAGGGATTGACAGCGGAGCCAAAGTACCTCAAAGTTTCCGGCATAGTGGGCTTTGTCCGGCTCAAGCCCTCCCCTGATTACTCAGTATCGGAGCGGCGGGATTTGAACCCACGACCCCCACTACCCCAAAGTGGTGCGCTACCAAGCTGCGCTACGCCCCGACGCACTTACGGGTAGAAGCCCATGAAGTGCCTAGCTAGTCTAGCATCGGATCGCGGCCAGAGTTAACCCCAAGCTGCGGGATCCCGTGGAAAACATGCTAGCTTAGTTAAACCGTTAAGAAATCGCACGCCTGAACCACCGGGTGTCCTTACAGCCCTTTCGCGGTTTGCTGCAACAGCTCCTGAGTTCCTTGCCAATGGGGGTAGAGCGCTCTGTGCAGGTAACCGGCGGGAAGGCCGTAACTGGGATCCGTTCGGGCGGAGGCTAACCCGTAGGAGAGGAAAAACTCATGAGCGTAGTCAGTTTGCCTCAACTGTTGGAGGCAGGGGTTCACTTCGGCCACAAGGCCAGCCGCTGGAACCCGAAAATGCGGCCCTACATCTTTACCGAGCGGAACGGCATCCACATTATCGATTTGGTGCAGACGGCCCGCTATCTGAACGAAGCCTACGAGTATGTGCGGGATGCTGCTGACAGGGGTTGGCGCTTCCTGTTTGTGGGCACCAAACGGCAAGCTGCCGGGATCATCGCTCAAGAGGCTCGTCGCTGTGGCAGCTACTATGTCAACCAGCGCTGGTTGGGGGGTATGCTCACCAACTGGGCCACCATCAAAACCCGCATCGACCGCCTCAAAGAAATTGAGGAGATGGAGAGCAGCGGTCTTCTGGATCGCCTGCCCAAACAAGAGGCCAGCCGTCTGCGGCGAGAGTTGGCCAGGTTGGAAAAGTACTTAGGCGGCATTAAAACGATGCGCAAGCTCCCCGATGCGGTGATCATCGTCGATCAGCGGCGGGAGGCCAACGCCGTTCAAGAATGTATCAGGCTTAACATCCCGATCATCTCACTCCTGGACACCAACTGCGACCCCGATCTCAGCGATATCTTCATTCCCTCTAACGACGATGCCATCCGAGCGATTAAGCTGATTGTAGGCAAGTTGGCGGATGCCATCTACGAAGGGCGGCATGGGCAGCTCGACACCGTTGAAGAGGATGAGTACGACTACGAAGGGGCCATGGATCTGGACGACGACATGCTGGAGGATATGGAGGACGAAGAAGAAGGAGAAGCCGAGGAAGGCTAGACCGAGGGCAGGGATCCCATGCAATCCGGGCACTTCCCTGCCTGTTCCATATCCAGAGGCGTGTATCCTTGAAATCTAGGTTTACAATTCTACCGAAGCCCGCTCATTCTCACTCATATCCCGCCACATTCTTCCCGTTCTTTCATTCGAGGAGCCCTCATGAGCATTGATGCCAAACTGGTCAAAGAGCTGCGCGAAAAGACGGGCGCAGGCATGATGGACTGCAAAAAAGCCCTGGAAGATTCCGGTGGCGATATGGAGAAAGCCATCACCTGGCTGCGACAGAAAGGGTTGGCAGGGGCAGCCAAAAAGGCCAGTCGCGTCGCGGCAGAGGGGGCAGTTGACAGCTACATCCACTTCGGCAATCGAATTGGGGTGTTGGTGGAAGTGAACTGCGAGACGGACTTCGTGGCCCGCAGCGAAGATTTTAAGAAACTGGTGCAAGACATCGCCAAGCAGATTGCCGCCTGCCAAAACGTAGAATACGTCAGCGTTGACCAGATCCCTGCTGAAGTGGTGGAGCGGGAAAAAGCCATTGAAATGGGCAAAGAAGATCTGGCCAATAAGCCGGAGAACATACGCGAGAAGATCGTGCAAGGTCGCATCGAAAAGCGCCTGAAAGAGTTATCCCTGTTGGATCAACCCTTTATTAAAGATTCCTCGATCACGGTGGAGGAATTGGTCAAGCAGCACATTGCCAAACTGGGGGAAAACATTCGGGTGCGGCGGTTTGTGCGCTTTGTCCTGGGAGAGGGGATCGAGAAAGAAGAAGTGGATTTTGCTGCTGAGGTTGCCGCTCAAGCTGGTCTCAAGCCGGCAGAGGCCCCCAAAGTGGAAGAGACTCCACCCGCTCCTCCTGAAGAACCTGCCCCAGAACCGGCCCCTGCTGCCGAGAGCAAGCCGGCCAAAAAAGGCTCCGCCAAGAAAAAGAAATAGCCGGTCAAGGCTGAGCTGTAGGGCCATGTCGGCGGTGCAGAGGCGTTGAAACTGCGTTATGGAGAGTGTGGGCACCTCTATGTCGGCAGTTCTATAACCACTACGCTTGGGTATCCCTTGGGGGAAAGGCTAGGTTATGCATGCAAATGTTCTGATCCTCCCGCCTTGGCAGGGTTAACTCCAGCACGCTAAGGTAGCAGACGGCCTTTTTGGATCCCGGGCATGAGTTTTATCTTGCGCAATGCGTTAATTCCCACCGCCACCGGCTACGAAACCGCAGATGTGCGAATCGAGGGGGAACGGATTGCTGCCATAGGCAGAGGGTTACCCGCAACGGGCGCAGACAGCCTGGAACTGGATGCCAGTAACCAACTCTTGCTGCCGGGCTTTGTCAATGCCCACACCCATTCTTCCGAAATGTGGCAACGAGGGATCATACCGCCCTATCCGCTGGAGCTGTGGCTGGCACAACTGCACGAGTATGTGCCGCCGGATCCGGAAAAAATCTATCTCAGCGCGCTGGGGACGGCGGTGGAAACCCTGCTGACGGGGGGCACCTCGGTGGTGGATCATCTGGTGTTGATCCCAGGCCAAGAGTTGGCCACCATTGAGGCGGCGGTACGGGCCTACCGAGAAGTCGGGATCCGCGCCTTCGTGGGCCCCTTGATCCAGGATCAGGCTCTCTCTCGGGGGTTGCCCAGCAGCTCCTCTTGGGATCGGGAGCCGGAAACCTATCCCCTCTCCACAGCAGAGGTGCTGGCCATTGTGGAAGAGGCGGTGCAGCGCTTTCACCGGCCAGAAGAGGGCATTACCCTCATGGTGGCTCCCACAGGGATCCAACTGTGCTCAGACGAGCTGTTCAAGGGCTGTGCGGAGTTAAGCCAGAAGTATGACCTACCCCGCCACGCTCACCTGCTGGAAACCCGTGCCCAGCAGATGTTGGCCCAGGAAAAGTACGGCTGTAGTGCTGTGGAGCATCTGGAGCGCCTGGGCTACCTAGACCAGAGAACTTCCCTGGCTCACTGCGTCTGGCTCAGCGATGCCGATATTGAAATCCTGGCCCGCACCGGCTCTACCGTTGTTCACAACCCCTTGAGCAACCTGCGCCTGGGCAGCGGCATTGCCCCCATTTTGAACTATCGCCGGGCAGGGGTGAACGTGGCCTTTGGCTGCGATGGATCCGCCAGCAACGATTCGCAGGATTTGCTAGAGGCCATCAAAATCGGCACCATCCTGCACAACATCACCGATCCCGACTACCGCCACTGGATTTCTCCCCGCGAGAGCATCGAGATGGCAGCCCGAGGTGGGGCAATCGGCTTGGGCCTGGGGGATCAGATGGGATCCCTGGAAGTGGGCAAGCAAGCGGATCTGGTGCTGTACGATCTCACCCAACTGTCGCTGTTGCCCCGTACCGATCCCATTGGGCTGCTGGTGTTGGGCCGGCCTACCCAGGCAGTCCACAGCGTCTGGGTGCGAGGAAAACAGGTGGTCTCCGGCGGAGCCGTAACGACGGTGGATGTGGCTAATCTGCGACAGGAGTTGTTTGCTTGTAGCTCCTGGGATCCCTTCCGCCGATCCCAGCAGGCAGAGCATCTGGAAGCTCGTTATCGTCGGGTGATGGGCTTGCCAAAGTAGCGTTGGATGTCCCTGTGTGGCCAGAAGAAGCAGACCGGGCCAGCATCACAGAGCAGGTGAAACGACAGGCCCTGGCCCTGGGTTTTGACAAAGTCGGCATTGCCAGCACAGAGGATCCCCCCGACTTGCGGGGTCTGCAAGCTTGGCTGGCTGCGGGCATGGCCGCCGACATGACCTGGATGGCCGATCCCCGGCGAATGGATCCAAAGCAGGTGCTGCCGGGGGTGCAGTCGTTGGTCTGTGTGGCTTTGAATTACTACACCCCCATCCGCCACAGCCAGGATCCCGGCAAGGGCAAGATCTCCCGCTACGCTTGGGGGCGAGATTATCACCGCGTGTTGGGACGGCGGCTGAAGCAGCTCCACCTCTGGATGCAAGCCCAGTTCCCAAATCATACGGGTCGATTCTACGTGGATACCGGCCCGGTTGCGGAAAAGCCCTGGGCCATGCAGGCGGGCTTGGGTTGGATCGGCAAAAACAGCCTGTTGCTCACCCGCGAGTACGGCTCCTGGGTGTTTCTGGGAGTGATCCTGACCACCCTGCCGTTGCTCCCTGACCAGCCCCACACCGCTCACTGCGGCACCTGTACCCGCTGCCTAGAGGCTTGCCCCACGCAGGCCATCGTCAGCCCAGGGGTGGTGGATTCCCGCCGCTGCGTTGCCTACCACACTCTAGAAAGCCACGCCGAGCGGATCCCTGCCAAGATTGCCCAGAACCTGCACAACTGGGTGGCCGGCTGTGACATCTGCCAGGAGGTCTGCCCTTGGAACCAACGCTTTGCCCAACCCAGCCGGATCCCGGATTTTCAGCCCTACTCTTGGAATGTTGCCCCTGATCTCCAGGAGCTGGCCCGGATCGATGATCGGGAATTCGACCACAAGTTTCCGGCCTCTGCCCTGCGCCGGCTCAAGGCCCACCGCCTGCGCCGCAACGCCCAAGCAGCCCTGGAAGGCAATTCCAGCTCTGCAGCTGGCAGCAACGATTTGGAAGCCCCCTCTACTTAACTTGGATACGCTTTCCTAGCAGGATCTTGCGGCCTCGAGGCCGGCGCCAGAAAATGGTGGGGCTATTGTCTCTGGGCCAGGGACGCAAGCTAACATACATGCCCTACCCTCTTTCTGAGGCCACAGTGCTGGGCCGCCATGGTCTTGCTCTCGTAGGAGCGGTTTTGCGCAAAGGACGTGTGGACTTGGTGCAGGAGTTTACCCACCGCTTTGTTTGAGCTGGATCGACTCAAACACAGTAGCCCCACCTAAAACACGGTCATTTCAAGCTAGATTAGGACACTGATACATTCACGCTGAACTCTCCTGAACATGGTTCAGGAAAGAAGCGATCGCATCCTGCCTATCTCTGAGCAGG
>NZ_JANSIG010000102.1:0-10579 GCF_047461975.1 Synechococcus sp. R55.3
TCCTGCTCAGAGATAGGCAGGATGCGATCGCTTCTTTCCTGAACCATGTTCAGGAGAGTTCAGCGTGAATGTATCAGCACTCCCATCAACGCTGAGGATATGAAGGGCATACCGGCCATTTTTTGGGGGTTGGGCCTCAGTTTCGCATTTTTGTGCCACACTGGTGACCTCTACCACCACACAGGGGGGCTGGGCAACCCGCTGTTGGCCACCGGCGAAAACGTCACTTCTCTGCTGCTGGCGGTGGTGGCGGTGCTGGCCCCTTGGCTGGCAGTGCTGCTGATGGGTTTGCTGGTGTACTGGCTGGGCAAACGGGCGTTGAAACTGGGGTTCCGCAGCGGAAATGCCGCTCCCAAGTCTCAGGGATCCCCGCCGACGGCTGTTCTACACTGGAGAAGGTCTTAACTGGATGGTTTTGCCATGCCCCCTCGCTGGCCCCGTAAGCCCACCCGTCGGGATCCCGAATTTCGCAAGCTGGATGATCGCTATACCTATGCCGCCCACATTGCCGTTTTTCTCTGCAGCGGGTCTGGGCTGGTGTTTTTTCAGCAACTGTACCGCGCGGATTGGCCGTGGCTGGTGCCCCTGTTGGGCTGGTGGGCTTTGGGGCTAGGGATCCACAGCTTCTGGATCTTTTTTGTGGCCCGCTACCCTGTCGATGCTGGCTTGATAGAGTTCACTCCCAACGGCGATGCGCACGAGAATCCAACAGCCGCGGAGACGGATCCCTCCAGAGCCAGCTAGGACTTAGAGAGGGGGTGATCCCCTTGCTCCTGTTCTCAGCCAGGGGAGGTAGAAGCTCCACCTGGTCGCCGCTGCCGCCGCAGCAGCAGGGGGGAGAGATCGCTCTCGTCGTAAATATCGCCCACCAGCTCCTCCAAAATGTCCTCCAGCGTGATCAGGCCGGTGGTGCCGCCGAACTCATCCACCACAATCCCCAGGTGTTGGCGAGAGCGCAGCATTTCCTTGAGCAACAAGCTGACCCGCTTGGTGTCCGGCACAAAAAAAGGCGGTGCCATCGCCTGGGTCACTTCGGCATTGCCTTTTTGATCGAGATAGCGCAAGGCTTGCTTGAGGTGGATAATGCCGACGATCTCGTCCTTGGATTCTCCCTGTACGGGGATGCGCGAGTAGCCCGTTTCCAAACAGAGCTTCACCACATCCTGCAGTGTTTTGTCGTGGGAGATGGTCTCCATTTTAACTCTGGGCTTGGCCACGTCCCGCGCCTGCAGCAAGTCCAAAGCCAAGGCCCCACGAAACAGCCGCCGTTTTTGCCAATCCAGCAGCCCCCGCTGCCCCAACACATCGATCAACAGCTCCAAATCCTTGAGAGAAGCGGTGGCCGTCAGGGGGGAGAATTCCAATAGATTGAAGAGCCTGCTGACAACCCACTCAAAAGCGTCGCTAAAAGGGCGCAGCAGCACCGATAGGACATGAACAGGCCGCACCACCCAGCGGAACACCCCTAGCGGATGGCTCACCGCTAAAGACTTTGGGGCTACTTCTCCAAAGAGGAGCACCACAATTGTGGTGGGCACGGTGGCGGCCAAAGCTCCAATCTGGGTTCCCAACAGTTCAATGGAGAGGGTTGTGGCCAAAGCGGCAATGCCGATGTTGACAAAGTTGTTCACCAGCAACAGGGTGGTGATCAGCCGCGAGCGCTGTTGTTGGGCCAGTCGATACAAGCCCTGCGGATCCCCTTGTTCTTCGATCAGGGATTCCAAGCGCAGGTTGTCCATGGCCGTGATGGCCGTTTCGGCGCCAGAGCAAGCTCCTGAGAGAAGCAGCAGAAAGGCCAAGAGAAAGACATTAACCATAGCGCTCCGTTCGCGACGGCGGAACGGGATACAGGTAGCATTGGCTCATCGAGAGAAAAGCGGGTCGGCCTATTTCCATCATCAACGGGATCCCCTCCGGCACCTCAACACCTCGGTGGTTTTGCCAAAGTTCATCACTCAACCCATAGCTCGGCATCCGTGCCCCCTCATCAACTGCATCTTCAACGAAAATCTTCAATGAGAAATGAGAGAGGGATCAAGCTGTTCAAACCGGCCAGCTCCCTGAAAATCATGCGGAAATCTGACTTGTCCCGTTGATTTAGTCTTGATTGAGTCAAAGCTACTGATCTAAACGGGCCGGGCCAGATCGCTCCAAAAGCTGCCGGTACAACATGACAATCTTGTCTTGCACCTCGGATTGGCTCAGGTGATCTGTGTCGATCAAGATGGCATCGGGGGCAGGCCGCAAGGGAGAGATGAGCCGTTCGCTGTCGCGGCGATCCCGCTGCTCGATTTGCGCTTTCAATTCTTCAAGGGGTACCATTTGCCCTTGAGCTTGGAGTTGGTGTTGCCGACGCTGCGCCCGCTCCCCAACAGAAGCAGTCAAAAAGACCTTCAACTCTGCATCGGGAAAGACGTGGGTGCCGATATCCCGTCCCTCTAAGACGGCACCGCCATCCCGGCCAATGCTGCGTTGCCGCTTCACCAGCTCCTGGCGTACTCCCGGCACTGCCGCCACGTGAGAGACCCAGCGGGTCACCTCTGGGGAGCGGATGGCCTGGGTAATCTCTTCGCCATCGGCCCAGATGCGGGTCGGCTCTGTCGAAGAGGTGCCACTTTGCAGGGTGAGCTGGGTTTGGGCGGCCAGTTGGGTGAGTTGCTCGGCATCGTCCAAAGGGATCCCCCGTTGCAGTGCCAGCCAGGTGATGGCTCGATACATGGCCCCCGTGTCCAAGTACAAAAGCTGCAGCTGGGCGGCTACTGCCCGCGCCACGGTGGATTTTCCGGCTCCAGCCGGGCCGTCGATGGCAATCAGCGGGCGACGCGGGGGAGAGGTCGTGCCGGAAGAGGGCGGTGCCGCATGCTGGACTCTCTCCGGCGAGGGATCCCCTTGCTCTGGGGAAAGGAGCAGGTTGTCGATCAGGCGAGTCTGCCCCACATAGGCAGCAATGGCCAGCAGGCCCTTGTCTTCCACCCGCGGCAGCGGCTGTAGCGTTTGGGGATCCACCAATTCCAGGTACTGCAGTTGCAGCTCTGGGGTATGCTCCAGCTCAGCACGGGCGGCGGCAAGGATCCCTTCTGCTGAGGGATCCCCGGCCTGCCAATGGTCATATCCTCGACGCAAGGCCCGGTACAGCCCGGCAGCCACCTGTCGTTCAGCAGCAGAAAGGTAGCGGTTGCGGGAGCTACAGGCGAGGCCATCGGCTTCTCGCACCGTGGGGCAGGGAACAATCGTGGTGGGTATTTGCAGATCCCGAACCAAACGCTGAATGATCGCCAGTTGCTGGGCGTCTTTTTGGCCGAAGTAGGCCCGCTGCGGCTGCACCAGGTTCAGCAGTTGCAGCACAATGGTGGCTACACCGCGAAAGTGGCCAGGTCGGTGGGGGGCGCAGAGGGTCTGCAGAAGGGATTCGGGGGGCATGACCCAGGTGCGGTCGCTTCCGGTTGCGGGGTCGGCTCCCATCTCTTGCGGGTCAGGGGCAAAGACCACATCCACACCTGCTGCCTCGCACAAAGCTCGGTCCCCCTCTTCGTCGCGGGGATAGCGATCCCAGTCTTCGTTGGGGCCAAATTGCAGCGGATTGACGAAAATGCTGACCACCGTGTGGTCACACTCCTGGCAGCAGCGGCGAATCAAGCTGAGATGCCCCTCGTGCAGGGATCCCATCGTGGGCACCAAGCCGATGGTGGATCCCCGCCAATTGGCTACCTGCTCCCGCAAAGCAGCGACTGTGCGCAGCCAGTGCATTGCCATGCCACCTCAATCTCTCTCTCCCCTATGGGTTTTCTCCAACCCCCCCAAAGGCTGCTCCTACAGGCCGATCTTGTTGCTGCGTTGATACTGCCTGTAGGCTGCCACGAACAAGCCCGCCAAGGTGACCACCACCATTCCCAACACGATCCCCAACAAAATCGGCTCGATCACAACACAGACCTCCCAGTTCAAACCTAGATCATGATAAGCCAAGCCCAAACCTATCCTCACCGTTCCTTGCCAAGGAAATCGAGGGGGGATCCCCTAATAAAATGCAGGGGATCCGCGAAGCCGTTGAGATGGCATACCCATAGCCCATGAGGTCAATTGTCTTGTCCGGGGATGGCGGAGACTTGAAGGAGTGCCTGTCCAAACTGGAAGAGCAACTGCGCCCTTTGGCAGACAAGGCCGTTCCCCTGCTGGTGGCGGACTCGCATCCAGTGCAGGTGTGGGCGGCAGTTTTGACCTGCCAACGCTTGGGGATCCCGCTGTTCCTGGGTAATCCCCACTGGGGAGAACGGGAATGGGGACAGGCTTTGGCGGATATGGGATCCGGCTGGTGCTGGCGCCAGGGCCGACTGGAAGGGGATCCCGCCCCCTTGAATCTGCGCCTGCGGGATTTGCGGGAAGCTGTGCCCAGCTCCCATTGGCCGTTGATCGGCATCCCCACGGGTGGCTCTGGCGGCCAAGTGAAATGGGCCCTGCACTCTTGGCTGACCCTCAGTGCCTCGGCCAAAGCCCACCAACAGCACTTTGCCGTCGGGCCTGTACACAGCTATTGCCTTCTGCCCTTGTACCACGTCAGCGGCTTGATGCAGGCAGTCCGCTCCTGGCTGAGCGGTGGGCAGTGGGTTGTCTGGGATTGGAAACGGCAACAGCAGGCCAAGGCTTGGGATCCCCCTTTGCCGGGGAGCTTTCTATCGCTGGTGCCCACTCAGTTGCAACGGCTGTTGCTCAGCGCCCATCCGGGAGTTTTGGAGAGCCTGCGCCAATTTCGGGCCATTTTGGTCGGCGGTGGCCCCACCTGGCCCAGCTTGCGGCAACAGGCCCGGCAACTTCACCTTCCCCTTGCCCTCACCTACGGTATGACCGAGACCGCCTCCCAGGTGTGTACGTTACTGCCAGAAGCCTTTTGGCAAGGGAGCGACAGTCTGGGTCGGCCTCTGCCCCACGCCACGCTCCAGATCCGCAGCGAAAAAGGGGATCCCCTGCCCAGCCATGCTGTGGGCTACATTCACATTCAGGCAGAGTCGCTGGCACTGGGCTACTACCCGCACCTAAGTGCTACGCACCGCTTACGCGAAGGGCAACAGCAAGGCTTTACCCCCGGCGATTTGGGCTATCTAGACCGACAGGGATCCCTCTATTGGTTAGGTCGAGCCGATGACCTAATCCTAACCGGCGGGGAAAAGGTGATGGCTGCAGAAGTGGAAGGGGAGATCCGAGCCAGCGGCTGGGTGGAAGATGTGTGCGTGTTGGGCCTACCGGATGCTGAATGGGGGCAGCGGGTTGTGGCGGTGGTCGTCCCCAAAACGGGGATCCCCAAAGAGCTGGAAATGCACCTGAAGCAACACCTAAGCCGCCAACTGAGTCCCTTCAAGCACCCCAAGCACTGGCTGTGGTGTACGGGGATCCCGCGCAACCCTCAGGGCAAAGTCAACCGCCAACAACTCCGGCAGTGGGCAGCTCAGACGTTGGGGATCCCAACGCAGGCAAGTTAGCGGGATCCCTCCCGAATGCCCAGACGGGCTAAATCTCGCTTGATTTCAAAGGCCAATTCTCGGTTGTGCGGCTCCGTGGCCAAAGCTTTTCTCAAGTAGGCTTCCGCCTGCTGATAGCGCCCCTCGTAGATCAAATGGTTGCCGAAGCGCTGGTAGGCCAACGCCAAGATGTGGATGGCCTCGCTGGAGTTGGGAAACCGTTTCAGCAGCGCCTCCGCCTGGGCCACCGCCGTGGGCAACTTCCGCTCCCGCCAGGCTGCCTTGACGCGGGCAATCCCCTCCTTGAGCCCTTCCGGATTGGGCTGCTCTGCCGATGAGGGGCCTATGCTGCGAATGACCACCCGCCTTTCGCCGGCAGCAGGAGAGCTGGGTGGAGATTGACGTTGTGCAGATTGACGTTGTGCATCGTAGCGCCGCCGCTGCTCAGGGTCGCTCAGCACTTGGTAGGCTTGGTGGATTTGTTGGAAACGCTCTCGGGATCCCTCCCCTGCCACATCAGGGTGAAACTGCCGCGCCAACCGTCGAAACGCCTGTTTAATCTCTTCAATGTCCGCTGCAGGAGATAGGTTCAGGATCGCGTAGTAATCCATAAACAGTGGCGAAGTCAAGGGAGCGGGAAAAGACTTGACCGAAAACCAGCTCTAGTCTACCCCTGTAGCCCCGGCTTGACTAAGGGATCCCACCAAGCGCTTGGTTCTCCCGCTTCCCTCAGCAGCAGGGATCCAGTGTTAGACTTTGCCCAAGTTGTTTGGAGCCTCCATTCCGGCCTATCGAGGATCCCTTCCTGTTGCCCAACTTCATTGCAACTTGGCTTTTTTATTTCTATCTGTTATGAGTGAAGCGCTTCATCAAGCTCTTGCCAATCGAGATCTAAAACAATTATTGGCCCATTTGCAGCGGGGGGAAGATGTGAATGCTGTCGATGCTCAGGGAATGACTTTGCTTCATAAAGCGACACTCCTTGGCGATTTGGAACTGTTGGATTTGCTCTTGGCCCATGGCGCTTCTCCCAATGCCTTGGATCCCACAGGTGCTACCCCTCTCCATTTGGCTGCCGACAGCGGTCAGGTCAAGCTGGTGGAGCGTCTTTTGAGGGCAGGCAGCGATATCGATCTCCCAAATAACCATGGCTATACCCCTCTCCAGCGGGCTGCTTTAACCGATCAGGTAGAAGTAATCGGTCTGCTCATCCAGAAGGGAGCCAACACTGGTCGTGTTCTCCACTGGGCCACAGCCACCGGTCGAAAAAGCATTCTGGCCCGCCTACTATCCAAGGGAGCGCCGGTGGATGCCACTGACGAAACAGGCCGAACCCCTCTGCATGAAGCCGCCACCCGAGGGGATTTGGGCATCGCTCGCTTTCTGCTCTTGTACGGGGCCAATGCCAATGCGCGCAACCGATTCGGGGCGACACCGATGCACTGGGCTGCTTGGGAAGGACACATCGAAATCCTGGAGCTTTTGCTGGAAAATGGAGCCGAACTAAACCCTCGCAATGAAGATGGGCATACCCCCTTAGCCTATGCACAAAAACGCCAACACAGGCTGGCTGCTCAATGGTTACAAGATCGAGGAGCAACTCTTTAGCTTAGTATCAAGTTTGGCATAGAGAGTAAAACAAAAGTTAATGAAAATGCTGCTATTTCAAGTCATAGGGTATTTGGTCTTCCTCCCTTCTCATGAGATGGGGTTTGAGAGTGAGGGTAACCCCTACAGAAAAAAGGAGAGAGGCTGTTAGGCTTTCCTCCCTCCAGTCTCTTCGTCGCGGTTAGCGTTAACGCCAGCTAGATTCTAACTGATTCTTCCACCTGATTCAACTTTTTTCTAGAGTTTCTCTTGAGCCCAACATAAATTTTTGAACGACAAAACAAGACATAGGACAGACAGTTTGTCCCAAAAGGTTGGTCTTTTTCCTTAGCTTCTGACAAGTTTGCAAAGGAAACTAGAGCAGCAATCTTTGTATTCGGTCTTGTCTTCCGGTTCCCGAAGCCAGATTGCCCCCTTCCAAAACCATAACCCTCAGCCGCTGTTGCTCCTTTACACTGCCACCTCCACAGATTGACATGAGCAAGCAAAAAATCTCTCTATCAACTGATTCTGACTCTCATTAGTACAGAACCTTGCTTAGCCTTGGAGAGGAGAAAAAGGGATCCCTGCTGACGCAGATGGCCAGCTCTGCCAGCACAGGATCCCTGCCGCATCCAAGACAAGAGAGGAAGACTGATGGATATGACTCCACCACTCAACTGAGTAACAGCATAGCTTTATTGAGATTGAATTGCAATACCTAGCCAACGTAAGAGGAAATGTTCTTGACAAAACTGCTTCAAGTAGTCGTTTCAAGTTAGGGTGAGACGCTTGGGCTACTGAGGAGAGCCTTCTGATTCCCTATATTCAAGGCTTTAGGTATGGGTGCAGTGTCCCAGTTTGAATCGAAATGGCCACAAGCAGAGTACCTGGGCTAAAGGGTAATTGGCCAAGATTTGCAGTTTCAGCCCTCTTGAGAGGATAGGTCGCGGAGTTGTGGGCACAGCACAGGTTCAAGGGGGGGTGAGGGGCTGATAGCAGTCGTGGTTCTTATTACTCTCTATTTCAACTGCTCGCGTAGCGGGCCGGAGGCCTTAGCAGGAAGCAACCGGTCGTTTGTTTCACCTTGACGGTGAGATAAATGACTACGCGTTGCGGAACAGTAGGTAACCTCACTGCCATTCAAATGCCGTGGCGGGCGAAAAATCAAACCTTGGCCCAATGGATCCCTAGCCACGATAGCTGAGTCGCCTGGCAGGAGATCGAACCTGACGGCGTTTTCTGCGCCAGCGTTTCCAGCGGGAGACCATCCAGTCGCTTAGGCTGTGGTTCACCGATCCCAGTTCCAACCCCATCCCAATCCAAAAGAGCATCTCGGCGTGAACTTGCAGCAATTGCCAGAGATCGCTGCCCCACACCCAGGGTTGCCACATCCACCAGCCCAACTGGGATCCCAGCCAAGCCCCCAGCAGGCCAGCTCCTCCTGCCCATAGGCTCAAGTACAGTACCCGCACGGCGGTGCCCACAATCGGCCCATGAGACCAAAAGGAGCGATGCCGCATCCACTTGCGGTAGGGCAGCCAAATCCAGCGCAAGAACAGCCAGCGTTGATACTGTCGGGAACAGGTGTCCAGATCTCCAGAAAACATCAGGCCGCTGAACAGATAGGCGGATCCCACAGCCAGGGCAACTGTGGTGCTGTTCCCCAACACACCGGCGGCTAGGGTGATGCCGGGGGCCGTCCAGAGGGTAATGCGATCGTGGGTGGATCCCAGCGGCATAAAGCCAGAGCAACAGTACACGACTGCGGCTCAGTCTACCCGCAAGCAAAGGAGAAAGCCTGCTCCAGCCCTGGGATCGCTCCGCCGGATCTTGAAAAACTTAAGCCTGCTGCTCCCCAGGGATCCCTCGATTCAGGCGATCCAACACCTGCAACTGTCGGTAGAGCATTTCAACCCGTGGCAGATGGATCCCAGCTTGTCGAGCGTACTGCAGTGGGTTGCCGAAGATCACCTGCAGTTCCAGAGGACGTTTGCGCTCATAGTCGATTTTCATGCTGGTGCGGTAGGGGGCCATTTTCTCGGTATTGGTGAGCATTTCTTGGATCAGGGAGTCGGGAAGCAGGCGATCACAAGCTGCAGCTCCCTGTATCACCTCCTGCATCAGCGTTTCCGCCAAAGCACGGGCCTCAGGGTCTCGAATCATTTGCTGAGTATCGGCATTGAACACCACCGAGAGGCCGTTGAAGGGAATATTCCAGACCAGTTTCTGCCAGCGGGCCAACATCAAATCTGGTGAGAGCGAAGTCGGGATCCCTGCCCGTTGAAAATCGGCTTGAACTTGTTGAAGGCGGGGCGTGATCCCTTGGGGGGCATAGCCAGGGCCGTACTCTGCCAGCAGCACCGAACCGTAATCCAGATGGTGAATGTGGCCGGGGCCAACCTTATTGGAGCTGATGAAGCAGAGGCCCCCCATGACCCGCTCTGGGCCAACGCAATCGGCAATCTCGGGTTCCACCCCCAGCCCGTTTTGCAACAAGATCACCACGCCATTCTCGGCCAACACAGGCGGGATCAAGTGCGGCAGAAGCGCATTTTGGGTGGCTTTCAAAGCCACGATCACGCCTTCGCAAGCCGGCATGTCCTCCACGGCTGCGTAGGCATTCACCTGGGGCAAATGAAAATCCCCCCAGCAGGACTGCACCCAGAGGCCGCTTTGGCGAACATGGTCATAGTCGCTGTGCAGCAGAAAATGCACCGAAAAGCCCGCCTGTTGCAATTTCGCCCCATAAAATCCTCCCAAAGCGCCCGTGCCCAAAACAGCGTAGCGGCGGGTTTCCGGCAACCAAGACATGGCAGTGAGTTTCGGCAGGTCATCCCTAAAATACCGCACCCCAGCGCCGGCTCAGGGTTTAATCTTTGCCGTTTTGTCTATCAACAGCACCCGCTCTTCTGCATCGGTTTCCCGCAGATGGACTCTCACCGTTTGCTCCGGTTCTGTGGAAAGCTGACAACCGCAGTAATCGGGCTGGATGGGGAACTGCCGGTGACCCCGGTCGATCAACACCGCCAATCGCACCCGTTCCGGTCGCCCAAAGTGGTTTAGAGCCTCCAAAGCTGCTCGCACGGTGCGACCGCGAAAGATAACATCATCCACCAGCACCACTTCTTGGCCGGTCAGGTCACGCGGCATTTCGCTGCGATCGGGGGTGCGCAACCCGCCGGCGCTCAAATCGTCGCGGAAAAAAGTGATGTCCAGCTCCCCCACTTGGGGCGGGATCCCCAGCAGAGTGGCAATCCGATCCCGCAGGCGGTAGGCCAGGGGAACTCCCCGGGTGCGAATGCCGATCAACGTCAACTTTTGGAGGTGGGGATGATCCCTGCCGATCGCCTCTGCCAGACCCTCGATCAGCCCGGCCAACTGCTCCGCATCGAAGACCTCGATCTCGGACATGGATCCCTGTCGCCCCCTCGCCAATCGCGGATCTGGTCTGTAGAAGACTTTAACAAAACGCGCGGAATTCCCCACCCTCTGTAGGGTGGGGATGGATAGCGCCACTGGATTTGTGGAGCACTCAG
>NZ_JANSIG010000103.1:0-10550 GCF_047461975.1 Synechococcus sp. R55.3
AGGCTCTGCGTGCAGGGGTTGCTTTGATTCTGGTGCCGCCTGCCTACACGTCGCAGACCTGCCACCGGTGTTTGCACGTCCATCCCGATCCTACGCAATCCTATCGCAGTGGGAAGCAGTTCAAGTGTGGGCACTGTGGATGGGAAGGGGATGCGGACTGGAATGGGGCCAACATGATTGCCAAGCTTGGGGCTGTCGTAAACCAGCCTAGAGGCCCGTGGTTGGCTTGCCAACTGCAGGGCTACCGAAAGCCCGCCCCGTACTGCGAAGCAGTCAGGGCCGGGTAGTTTACTTAAGGATCAATTGAGAGATCCGATAGACATGAACAAGCTCAGCCAACGGCTAGCGACTGCGCAAGAAAGTCTCAATGCCATCGGCAATGGCCCGCGCCAAAATAGCCTGATATTCGGCAGTAGCCAATTTTCGCCCTTCGGTTGGGTTGGTTACGTATCCCAACTCCAGCAGCACGGAGGGCATACCCACAGGTGTTTCCCGCACCACAAAAAAGCGGGCTCGTCTCACCCCTCGGTCAGCAGCACCGGTGGCCCTGACCAAGCTGCGGTGCAAGATGGCGGCCAGCTCGGCGCTATCGGGTCGCAGGTAATAGGTCTCGATGCCGTGAATGCCGGAGCGATCCAGGGCGTTGGCATGAATGCTCACCAGCAGGGCAGCATTGGCCTGAACGGCCATATCCACCCGCGGTTGCAGCAGCACTTCCCGGTCATCGGTGCGGGTCATCACCACCCCGTACCCCCGCTCCTGCAGCAGTCGTTGCACCTGGTGGGCAACGGAGAGCACGATGTCCTTCTCCTGGATCCCATCCACCCCGATGGCACCGGGATCCCGTCCCCCGTGGCCGGGGTCGATGGCAATGACCGTCCGGTTCAGAAATTGGGGGGTGGAAGGGGAGGCAGGGCCGGGCGTCTGCGGCTGAGGTATTGGTGGAGGAGCATTCAGAGGTCGCAGCTCCAAGGTAATGCGGCGGGATCCCTGGCCGGGGTTGGGCTCGAAGACATTGAACTCCTCGGCGGGCTGCACCAGAATGCTGACCGTGCGGGCATCTTCCTGGACAAAGCGGATCCGCTCCACCGGCCCTCCAACCGGCAAGCCGGGATCCGGCATAGACTGGGGCAGGCGAGCGGGCGCCACGTTGATGCGGTAGCCACCACTCTCGGGATCCCAGCCGGCCCGGTAGAACATGAATCCATCGGCGCTGATGATCAACCGGTTGCCCTGGAGCTGAACCGATTGCAACGTGGCCAGCGGCCCACTGCTGTTGACAGAGCTGACCTCGGGCAAAAGGCTGGCCTGGGCAGCACCGCCGGCAGGCTGGATCCAGATCCCACCCCGCTGTGGGTCGTAGCGGGCTTCCCAATCGCCACCGGAGGAATCCACATCCAGCACCACCCGAGCAATGGTGGGCTCAAATTGCCCGATCCGTAGCCGCGCAACCCCCAGACGGTTGACGATGTAGACTCGCTGGGTGAGGGCAGGGCTGAGCGTGGTGTTGAGAAAATCCACCACCACCCGATCTGGATCGAGGATGCGCCGCACCGTAGTGGAGGGGCTGCCTTGGGTACGGATGAAAAAGCCTTCTGCTTGCGGGGATACCTCTAAAATTTGATGGCCGGAGCGGGAGACAGGCAGGGGTGGGGGGGATCCGACAGCTTGGCTCTGGGGCAGTGGGATGGGAGCTGATGAGCCGGCAGATGAGGGGGGAAACAGCGGCGAAGGGGGAGCGGCCTGGGTGAATTGAACGGCCCAGCGGGAGGGGCCGGCGGTGAGCAGTTGCAGGTGGTTAAGGCTGAGGGGCTGATCCGGCTGCAGATAGAGCACAAAACGGGTGATGGTATCCGTAAGCTGGCTAATCTGCACAGAGGCGACACGGCCTGCAAAGGTCTGGGTCTGGGGCTCCCGTCCGAAGCGGGTGTTGGGAAAATCCAGCACCACTCTGGGGGGGTTTTGCAGAACAAACAGGAAAGGCCGCACCTCTCCCTGTGTATTGACTTCCAGCCGCCCCTGCTGAGGGTCGTAGTGCCAGCGGTCGATGCGAGATAACCCTGGGATTGTGGTCGTCTGGGCCTGGACAGAGGGAGGGGGAAACAGTCCTGCTCCCGCCAAGCTCAACAGCAGCATCGCCCCCCATATCCGCCTTGACCTCGGCTTGCCGAATTCAGGCATGACCTTCCATCCACTCCCCACACCTGCTGCCCTCAACTATACCAACCTGCCCTCGGAGCAGCCTGGGAAGGAGCGCAATTCCGCTCTTGCCTGCAGGGCTGGGGGATGATGGGTAGAGGCTCGCCCCTTCTTCTTCCTGCTTGTTCTCCGGCGAGGTATCTTGGGATGCCCAAACCACCGGATCTCCTAACCCTGGCCCGAGCTGGACACGCCCAGTCAATTGTGCAGGTTGTGCGGATGGAGCTGCTGCGGCGTCGCTGGTGTGCCCGAGTAGACTTTGCCGACGAGACCCTGCACGTCCACCTGCTGGGATCCCTGTACCAGCCTGCGCTCTCCCCCCAAGTTGCCGCTGCCCAACTGTTTCTGATCTTGAAGCAACTGCGGATCCCACGGCTGGAGCAAGTGGAAATTTGCGCTTTCCGCGGCTCACGCTTGCTCTGGCGGCAGAGCCTAAAGCTGGGATCCCGGCGGCGTTGGGATCGGTTTTCTTTTGGCAACTGGTCGGTGAACGCTTGGGCTTACCCGGCTGCGTTTGCGGTGGCCCTGATGGTGAACAACATCGGCTTATTGCGGTTGCTGCATTTGCCTTGGCACATTTGGATTCACGAGCTCGGCCATGCCACCATCGCCTGGTGGAGCGGGTATCGGGCTTTGCCTCTGCCCATCGGCTGGACAAGCGTTAGCTCCCAGAGGGATCCCTTTGTGTATTTTGGAATCCTCTTTTTGCTGATTTTGCTGTTCTGGTCGGCCCGCCAGGAGCAGATGAGATGGCTACAGGCGCTGGCCGTTCTTCTTGCCCTATTCCAGTTCTATATGACCTGGCTGATGCCCAATCGCACTCAGGATCTGTTGATTACCTTTGGTGGTGTTGGAGGGGAGTTTTATCTCAGCACCTTTTTGATGGCCAGCTTTTATTTTCCCCTGCCAGATCGTTGGCGATGGGACTCTTTGCGATTTGTCGTGCTGGGGATCGCGAGCAGCAGCCTGTGGAGAAGCTTTTGGGAATGGCACAGCATCAGACTGGGATTGGCCGAGGTTCCCTGGGGAACTTTGTTGGGCGGCCAAGGAGATGCCAGGGGGGATATGAACCGCCTAAACTACGACTTTGGCTGGAGCACCGATCAAATTATCCAAACCTACACTTTTTTAGGGAACCTGTGTGTTTTCGTCGTATTGAGCCTATATGTTCTATTCCTGTTGCGGGCAAATGATGAGATTTGGCTGTATCTGCGAGCAAAGCTTATTCTTTGGATGGATGGTTTGATAGGCTCCAGTTCAAGGAAACGTTCTTAAGATCCTCTTGTACTGAACATTGCCCCAACTACAACTTTTTCCGGCAGCACCAGCTACATCCGGCGCAAAATGAGCTCTTGGGTAAAAGGGATCCCGCTTGTCTCCAGAACTTCCCTAGTGTCCAACTCGATTCCTCAAGGGGGCAGGATCATTTTGGTTTTGGACTGCAGCTTTGCCGGTTGGGAATTGCTCCAACCACTCCGTTAAGCTCAGAGGGCGTTTGTGGTGCCCATCTGGGCAATGATTGGGCGGGAGAAGCGGCACCCCTATCAGGTTGGAGATGGCCTGTTGAGCATTCGCTCTATGCTGAGGGATATGGCAAGCAAACTTCCTCTGCGACGCTACTTTCCCATGTCAACTGCCTTCTCTTGGCCCTACCGCACCCCAGGGATCCCGGACTCTGCCTTTGAACGCATCCCGGGGATCCCGATGAGCCCTCGTGAGGTGCGCGTGTTGGTGCTGAGCCAGTTGCGCCTGGGAGAGAACCACTGCCTATGGGATATCGGCGCCGGAACAGGCACCATTGCCATTGAAGCAGCCATTCTGTGCCCCAAAGCTCGCGTGATCGCCATCGAGCGAGATGCAGAGGTGGTCAGCCTGATCGAGAGCAATTGCCGGAAATTTGGCCTCGCCAACGTGCAGGTGATTCAAGGTACTGCCCCCGATTGTCTGCAACACCTTTCTCCAGCGCCGGATCGCATCTGCATTGAGGGAGGCCACCCCCTACGCGAGATCTTGGAAGCCTGCTGGAGCCATCTCAGCCCCAACGGGCGGGTCGTGGCGACGACCAACTCTTTGGATGAGCTCTACGGCCTTTCCGCTGGCCTGGCCGCTGTGCGAGCTCGTCATGTGGAGGTGATTCAATCGGCGGTGAACCGCCTGGAACACCGCGGTCGGACTCAAATGCTGCTGGCACTGGATCCCACCTTTGTTTTGAGCGGAGAAAAAATGGGCTAAGTTTTGTGTAAACTGTTTACATTTTTTGGTAAATCTTTTCCTAAGGTGATGGATAAAAGTGGATTGATTTATCTCGGCTGTCTTAGAACCAGCAGAAAAGATTGGGTCACCCAAACCTTAAGCTATACTGATGTTTCTCGATCCCAAACTCAAATCTGCTTTTATACCAGATAAGAGAGCTGGGAAACCCAATAGCTATGGATCAATTCCAACACCCCTTTCAGGAGTCACGGGAAGTCAAACTGCGGCAACTGTTGATTCGGGAGCGCTGGCCGGAAATGCTGAAAGGCTGCCGGGCTTGCATCCATTGGGACGACTTCAAGCGACCGGAATGCTGTGGTGATTGCGGCATCGGGGATCGACGCAGGCAAGCAGTAGCCGAAGAAAGCCCACCCAGCAAGTCCCCAGGCATTTAGGGTTCTCAAGCTTCCCAAATTGGGATCCCAGCTCCTGCAGTAACTTTGGTAGTTTCTATTGAGAACTTTTACTCAGGGAGTTTTACCTAAAAACCGGGTCTCAAGCCCGGTCTTCATACCTGCCTGCGGCGGAAGCAAGCTGGCAAAGTGGGGAGGCAACGAGCGCCTCTCCCAAGATTGCTATGTCGTCGCTCCCTAGCCTCTCATCTTGCCCTCATTGGCCCCCTGCTTCCGCTTCTCAGAGGCAGCTCCCCAGCAACCTCAAGGGGGGCAGGAGGATCCATGTCAATTTCTACACCAACCCAGTTAGCGACAGGGTCGGCGACAAGCCTCAAACCCTGATTCTTCCGTTGACCCGGTCGATCCCGCTCTGGGCAAGGGTTTCAGGCCCCTCAGCGGAGAAAAACAAGGGGAAATTGCAGCCGAAAACGAGACCCTGTCGATCTAGGCCCCTGGATCCCGCTCTGGGTAAGGGTTATAATGGGGGGGAGTCGCTTCCCTTCGGGGAAGTGGAATTAATGGAAACCTTGGCTGTTTTACTTGGCCGGCTGCCACCGCCAAGTCGCTTCCCTTCGGGGAAGTGGAATTAATGGAAACAGGACTGAGCTCAAAGTCTTTGAAGTGGGATGCTTCAAGAGTCGCTTCCCTTCGGGGAAGTGGAATTAATGGAAACTGCTTGGGAAACTGACGTCGATACTGGTGAGATGAGGTCGCTTCCCTTCGGGGAAGTGGAATTAATGGAAACAGGGCAAAAGACGGGCTTGAGAAGGGCCTCTATTATGAGTCGCTTCCCTTCGGGGAAGTGGAATTAATGGAAACCCTTGTAAACTAGCTAGGGAATCAAAGCTCTAAGAGTCGCTTCCCTTCGGGGAAGTGGAATTAATGGAAACAAGTAAGAACTAAAGTATGGAAAATAGAAAAATTGCAGTCGCTTCCCTTCGGGGAAGTGGAATTAATGGAAACCAGTCTTCTGTTTTGTGGTATGTCTTGCAATACTCCCGTCGCTTCCCTTCGGGGAAGTGGAATTAATGGAAACTCCGTGTTGTTTTGCCTGTGCCCATAGGCGCATCCAGGTCGCTTCCCTTCGGGGAAGTGGAATTAATGGAAACTTAGGTCGGGCCAGAGAATGGGATCCGCTGTGCGCTGTCGCTTCCCTTCGGGGAAGTGGAATTAATGGAAACTTCCTAAAATAGGATCCACTTTATTTACGACAGTTGTAGTCGCTTCCCTTCGGGGAAGTGGAATTAATGGAAACCTCGGCGTCTTCTAAGTCTACTCCGTCTACTTCCCGGTCGCTTCCCTTCGGGGAAGTGGAATTAATGGAAACCTGGCAGAAGTACCCGGGTACCGGCTGGCAACACGAGTCGCTTCCCTTCGGGGAAGTGGAATTAATGGAAACATCACGACCGGATTGCCGTTCTCCAGCCGGTACCAGCAGTCGCTTCCCTTCGGGGAAGTGGAATTAATGGAAACCCGCTGTAGGGATCGCTAGTCGACTACCAGGTTATAGTCGCTTCCCTTCGGGGAAGTGGAATTAATGGAAACGCCGACTCTTTACTGCAGGGACGAACCAAATCCTGGTCGCTTCCCTTCGGGGAAGTGGAATTAATGGAAACCATACTCTGCCAGTGACTTGAACCCCAGGTGAAATAGTCGCTTCCCTTCGGGGAAGTGGAATTAATGGAAACTCGAGTGCCTGCCTGTCTAACGCGGGCCATTCCTCGTCGCTTCCCTTCGGGGAAGTGGAATTAATGGAAACGAGGGATCCCAAACAATAGCGTGCCTGTATTTTGGTGTCGCTTCCCTTCGGGGAAGTGGAATTAATGGAAACTTGCGGGCCAAAGCCGACGCCCAGCGCGAGATCCGAGTCGCTTCCCTTCGGGGAAGTGGAATTAATGGAAACAATACATTTCTTGGACTATCCAAGTTCACTTAGTGAGTCGCTTCCCTTCGGGGAAGTGGAATTAATGGAAACTCGATTTCTCGGTTGACTGGCGGTGGGTTATCGGCGGTCGCTTCCCTTCGGGGAAGTGGAATTAATGGAAACCACCTCTGCTTTTGTCAACACTTTCTCTTTTTGGCCAGGTCGCTTCCCTTCGGGGAAGTGGAATTAATGGAAACGTCGTGGTGATCGCTCCTGCCATCCGCAGCGTCGGCTGTCGCTTCCCTTCGGGGAAGTGGAATTAATGGAAACACCATCAATATCACGCGGATATCACGCAGCTTGCCAGTCGCTTCCCTTCGGGGAAGTGGAATTAATGGAAACTCCAACTCAGGAGGGCAGTTTTCGATAGAGATCTCAATGTCGCTTCCCTTCGGGGAAGTGGAATTAATGGAAACACCCGACCATCCCACTCTCGTTGAGCTATACACCTCGTCGCTTCCCTTCGGGGAAGTGGAATTAATGGAAACCCTACCGAAAGGCGGTGGATTGGACGTTGTTGACTGGTCGCTTCCCTTCGGGGAAGTGGAATTAATGGAAACTATCGCCTCTATTTTGGCCCAGAAGACGTCTTATCGAGTCGCTTCCCTTCGGGGAAGTGGAATTAATGGAAACTTGCCAGCGTTCTTTGCCCTCAGTCCTGTACACAGTCGTCGCTTCCCTTCGGGGAAGTGGAATTAATGGAAACGATTCAGACTACCCTTTCACAGCTCAGCGTAATCGACGGTCGCTTCCCTTCGGGGAAGTGGAATTAATGGAAACTTTGTCGAGTTTCGCCGGCAAAGTGCACGCAGTTTGCTAGGTCGCTTCCCTTCGGGGAAGTGGAATTAATGGAAACGTTGTATCTGCTTGACGGATCCCTCCCACCCTGGGGCAGTCGCTTCCCTTCGGGGAAGTGGAATTAATGGAAACCATCCTTAATTGTCTTATAAGCCTCCCAAGTAATCGTGTCGCTTCCCTTCGGGGAAGTGGAATTAATGGAAACCTATAAAGTATGGGAACATTTCCTCATAAATCCTGTGTCGCTTCCCTTCGGGGAAGTGGAATTAATGGAAACATCGTGCTGCAGCCCGCTTGAACGCTTGCTGTTCTGGTCGCTTCCCTTCGGGGAAGTGGAATTAATGGAAACTGTTCGTCACCCTTCGTCACTCCCTCATCCCAGCTAGTCGCTTCCCTTCGGGGAAGTGGAATTAATGGAAACTGGAAGTGATCTGCCTTTGAAACCTGGAGCCCCTGGTCGCTTCCCTTCGGGGAAGTGGAATTAATGGAAACGTCAGCGATGGAGACATTCCAACGCTCTTTTATGGCTTGTCGCTTCCCTTCGGGGAAGTGGAATTAATGGAAACTTTGTTGTTCTCCTTGGCCTTAAAGAGCTAGGGATCAAGGTCGCTTCCCTTCGGGGAAGTGGAATTAATGGAAACATTGGATATACAGTATGACTATATAGTAATATAGTAGTCGCTTCCCTTCGGGGAAGTGGAATTAATGGAAACAATCCAAACTTCCTTGTACACTTCTTCTGGTACGTTGTCGCTTCCCTTCGGGGAAGTGGAATTAATGGAAACTCCCACTTCCTCTCCAGCAGTTCAGGGTCAGGCCAGTAGTCGCTTCCCTTCGGGGAAGTGGAATTAATGGAAACATTGACATAACACTTGGGTAAGAAGCCATCTTGATTGGTCGCTTCCCTTCGGGGAAGTGGAATTAATGGAAACTACACAGTCATAGGCCCCTTTTTCACTTGCCGCGCTAGTCGCTTCCCTTCGGGGAAGTGGAATTAATGGAAACTTCCTGTGTGTGGATGGTGACTGCGTAGGTCACTGGTCGCTTCCCTTCGGGGAAGTGGAATTAATGGAAACTGTTTCGTGCATATGCTCTCGCCAGTCAAATTAGGGTCGCTTCCCTTCGGGGAAGTGGAATTAATGGAAACAACTCACAACGCAAGAAAAACAAAGCATCTAGCTGATGTCGCTTCCCTTCGGGGAAGTGGAATTAATGGAAACTCGCTTTCCTCAGCCCGATCACTTAGCTCCAGCAAGGTCGCTTCCCTTCGGGGAAGTGGAATTAATGGAAACTACCAAATAAACCTTGCGTATTCCCATGAATACGCAGTCGCTTCCCTTCGGGGAAGTGGAATTAATGGAAACGATTGTATTTACTGAAGAAAGACTTGCTTTGCTTAAGTCGCTTCCCTTCGGGGAAGTGGAATTAATGGAAACACCTCAAACTCAGCCCCACGCTGGGCCACTACCAGCAGTCGCTTCCCTTCGGGGAAGTGGAATTAATGGAAACCAGTTCAGCCCCGGGTAGTGGCATCAGCACTACTCGCGTCGCTTCCCTTCGGGGAAGTGGAATTAATGGAAACCTGGGCTTTCAGGATGGTTTTCTCTAGCTGTTGGTTGGGTCGCTTCCCTTCGGGGAAGTGGAATTAATGGAAACTAGTATCCAAAAGAACCCAGACTTTCTGGAGTAACCAGTCGCTTCCCTTCGGGGAAGTGGAATTAATGGAAACACGAATGTAATCGGCTATAGTGGAACTGTAAAAGTTAAGTCGCTTCCCTTCGGGGAAGTGGAATTAATGGAAACAATCAGGGTAAAAGATCAGATCTGCTCGATGACGCCGGTCGCTTCCCTTCGGGGAAGTGGAATTAATGGAAACATAGTCCCAAAAAAACTCTTCGTAGATCTCGTCAAGTCGCTTCCCTTCGGGGAAGTGGAATTAATGGAAACTGTAGAAGTCTGAGTTCACAACAGGCAAGTTAGCCCATGTCGCTTCCCTTCGGGGAAGTGGAATTAATGGAAACCACTAGCAAACTGCGTGCTGCTTCCCTGCGAAAGTTGTCGCTTCCCTTCGGGGAAGTGGAATTAATGGAAACGATAGATCTATTTTCCGGTTGTGGTGGAGTAAGCGCGTCGCTTCCCTTCGGGGAAGTGGAATTAATGGAAACGCAGTTAGGTGGGCCGGTGGGGGATCCAGGTGGGTTGTCGCTTCCCTTCGGGGAAGTGGAATTAATGGAAACACCGCTTGCGACAAACTTCAGCTTATAGACTTGGGCAGTCGCTTCCCTTCGGGGAAGTGGAATTAATGGAAACAACCAATCCAAGACACATAGTAGAGCATTCATAAGTAGTCGCTTCCCTTCGGGGAAGTGGAATTAATGGAAACACTGATGATCTCTGCCAGTGGGCGGCGAAAGTTCAACGTCGCTTCCCTTCGGGGAAGTGGAATTAATGGAAACTTATCCACGCCATCCGCATCCCCCACGTGCAGCCAGGTCGCTTCCCTTCGGGGAAGTGGAATTAATGGAAACTCGTAGAGTTTGATGGCTTCATCGATCACTGCGCCAGTCGCTTCCCTTCGGGGAAGTGGAATTAATGGAAACGTTTGGTAGGTTTGCCAGCTAAGCCGGCAGCCCGACGTCGCTTCCCTTCGGGGAAGTGGAATTAATGGAAACTCCGGAATGGGTCTGGACAAGTCGCTCAGTATCTCAGTCGCTTCCCTTCGGGGAAGTGGAATTAATGGAAACCGCACTCCTAGGGCCTTGGCATAGTTCACAGTCCCCCAAGGTCGCTTCCCTTCGGGGAAGTGGAATTAATGGAAACCCTCCTGTTTCCCCCAGAACAACAAAATTGGGGGGCAAGTCGCTTCCCTTCGGGGAAGTGGAATTAATGGAAACTATCTAAGGTAGCCAGGGAAACTGGCGAAAGTTGGGGGGGCGCTTTTCCAAAAAGGCGCGTTTGCCCTCAGCAGCTTCTTCGGTCAT
>NZ_JANSIG010000104.1:0-10510 GCF_047461975.1 Synechococcus sp. R55.3
ATACGGGAGCGTATCAACCAACAACCCCGCAGCAAAGCCGAGCGGCGCAGGGCCAACAGTTGGGCGTTCTACCAACTACGTCAATTTCTGGAATACAAGGCGAGAGTTGCAGGGGTTTCTCTGATTCTTGTTCCGCCTGCCTACACGTCGCAGACCTGCCACCGGTGTTTGCACATCCATCCCGACCCTGCGCAATCCTGTCGCGTCAGCGTTGCGTAGCAAAATCGCAGTGGGAAGCAGTTTAAGTGTGGGCACTGTGGATGGGAAGGGGATGCGGACTTGAATGGTGCAAACGTAATTGCGCTCTTGGGGGCTGCCGTAAACCAGCCTGGAGGTTAAGCCTACGGCTCGCTTCGCGAACGGGCTTGTTTTGTTCTGCCGAGCGAAACAAGCTCAGGGCTACTGAAAGCCCGCACTCTTTCGCTTGAGCGGCGCGGAGCGCTTTGCATCAGCATGAGTGTGGGTAGTTTACGATTGAAAAAGGCGGGAATAGAGGTGTTGGTGGGCTTGACAATCCCGTTCTTGTAGAGGGGTGAAGCTGCTTAGGGGCGGCCAGCCGAGGGAGAGGTTTGGCCTTTCGGCTCGCTTCATGACCGGCAGAATCTCCTGATGCACCACTGCCTCGATCGGCTCATACAATTGGGCCAGCAGGCTTTGCCCCTCGGTATGCCCCAAAGGCACCAAGCGCACTGCCGCCGAGACCAACCCGGTGAGGGAGGAGAACAAGAAGGCACGCAGGGTATCTTCCAGCCCAATGCCCGCCTGAGCGCAGATCCAGCCGAACACCAAGGAATGATGCAGTGGCTCTCCCTCTGCTTTGGGGACGGAGATTCCCCAGGTGCGTTCTGCCAGTTGAGCTAGGCGTTTGCCCAAATCCAAGCTGGCTTGGCGCGGTTCTGCCGCCCAACGGGTTGCTTGCAGTTGCTGCTGCAGTTTCTCCACTCCTGACTCGGCTCCCAATCGGGACAGACGATGGGCCAAGGCACAGGCTCTGCCCTCGGTGGGGGCTAGGCCCATGTGTAAAACCCCCAGCAGATATTGCTGCACCCTGGCCCGATCGCGAAGTTGCCCCGCTTGAACGGCAGCTTCCAAGCCCCAGGAGTGGGAATAGGCCCCAATCGGCAGGGCAGAATCGGTGAGCTGTAGCAACAGATAGAAAGCGCCGCTGGATCCTAGAGAAGCAAGTCGGGGGGAAAATTCACCACGCATTTTCGCGAAGCTTTAGCGGGGGCGGATCAGGCCGTAGCCACCGTGGTTGCGGACGTAGATAACGTTGATCTCGCCATTTTCGATATTGCGGAAAACGTAGAAGTCGTGATCCACTAGCTCCAACTGGTGCAACGCTTCCTGAACCGTCATGGGTGGCATGGCGAAGTACTTGGTGCGCACCACCTCTGCGGGTAACTCCGCTTGCCGTTCCGTATTTAGCGGATCGGTGACGGGCTGCTGGGCCACTGCCACGGAGGTTTTGGGGGTGTGGCGGACGCGGTGAATGCCGTTCCGTTCTTTGTATTTGCGCAACTTGCGGGCCAGCTTGTCGGCCACACGGTCGATGCTGGCATAGAGGTTTTCGCTGCTTTCTTCCGCCCGGATCACGGTGCCATTGGCGTAGACGGTCACTTCGGCAGATTGGCTGGCACTGATACGGGGGTTGCGGGCTACCGATAGATTGACATCAACCTCACTGGTGATCTGGGCAAAATGACTGACAGCACGCTCAATTTTTTCTTGAACGTAGCTGCGGATGGCCTCGGTAATCTCGACGTTTTTCCCTTGGATCACAAGCTTAGTCATGAGGACTCTCCCAGTCATGTCGGTTTATACCTGAGATAGCGCCTCACCCCCACCTGGGATCCCTCTGGCTTTCGAAAGCGACCCCAGCTCACGGGCGACCTCAGCCCTTTAATTTGCAAAAACGAAGCCCTGTCATCAAGGGTGAGCAGATCGGCTTTGGGAGTGGCACTAACCTCTTGGGTTAAGTCTAAGTTAACATCTCTCTCTGGGATCTCTGCCAGAGGTTAAGAATAAATTTAGGCTCTCTTAATGTTTAAGGAGATCTTGAATTCCTGATTTTTCCCAAATCTTGGGAGTTTTGCGGATAAGCGGGATCCCTGTTATGCAAGACATAGACTCCTAGTTGGCCGTATTGGGTGCTTTTGGGAAAAGTTCTTTCGAGCTTAAGTTGCAAGTTCCCAGGTCAATGGGTTAACCCAAAAGACAAATCTATCATCAAACCCATAGACAGATCCAGCCTACTAAAAAGCTTTCCAAGCTGGATTTTAAGTTGATTAAACAACGTCTCTAACTCTGACCTGCTTTTGAGAAACCAAACCCACGCCGGACTGCCCATAACTCGGCAATCCAAATGCTCCAGTTCTCCGCTTACCGTATGTTGGTGTTACTCCACAGCTTAGCAGAATCTCGATTGGATGGCGCTTGATAGGAAAAATGAAGGGATATTGACATAAATTAAGCTTTTTATCAATATGGGGCTTTCAATTTGAGGGGTATTGTCGCTGTTGGTATTGGCTTTGGCAAGCCTGTTGTCCGCTGTTCCATGCCGTAAGGTTTCTATTCGGAGAGCTACATAAGAAGTTGGAACTCCGTTCTGCCGGCGCAGTCTTATTGGGAAGCTGGGGGGAAAAGACCAGCTCTTTTGGGGGTGGCTAAAATGCTACTCTCGGAATCGCCTTGGTGTGCGAAAGGTGAGGCAGACGGTGTGGGCAGAGGGATCCCGTTGAAGGCGGCAGAGCTTTTAGACAGAGCAGAAGAGGCTCTACAGGAGCAGTTTCAGGCGGTGGAGAAGACCCTCAGAGAGAACCTGGCGCGGGTGCTGCGGGCCTTTCGCGACCAGCGGGTGGGATCCCATCACTTTGCCGGGGTGTCGGGGTATGGCCACGACGACCAGGGGCGGCAGGTTTTGGATCGGGTGTTTGCCCAGATCATGGGCTGTGAGGCAGCGGTGGTGCGGCTGCAGATGGTGTCTGGTACCCATGCCATCGCCTGTGCTTTGTTTGGGGTGCTGCGTCCGGGGGATGAGCTGCTGAGCATTACCGGCCCCCCCTACGACACCCTTGAGGAGGTTATCGGCCTGCGGGGCTCCGGGCGGGGATCCCTGCGGGAGTTCGGCATCGATTACCGCCAGTTGGATTTGCGGGAGGGAACTGTTGATTGGCAGGCCCTGAAAACCGCCCTCAGACCGCAAACCCGGTTGGTTCACATTCAGCGCTCCTGCGGCTATGATTGGCGGCCCAGCATTCCCATCGCCCAGATCGCCGAGATGATCCAAATGGTCAAAGCGCAAAACCCCGAAGTTGTGGTCTTTGTAGACAACTGCTACGGCGAGTTCGTGGAAACCCAGGAGCCAACCCATGTGGGCGCAGATCTGATTGCCGGATCTCTGATCAAAAATCCGGGGGGCACCCTTGTTCCCGCCGGGGGCTATGTGGCCGGGCGGGCAGAGCTGGTGGAGCAAGCGGCCTGTCGGCTGACGGCTCCGGGCATTGGTTCGGAGGGGGGGGCAACTCTAGATCTCAACCGCCTTCTGTTTCAAGGCCTGTTCTTGGCCCCGCAGATGGTGGCCGAAGCGGTGAAGATCGCCCATCTGGCGGCGCAGGTGTTTTCTGATTTGGGCTACCCGGTCTCGCCTCTGCCTCAAGCTCCTCGCACCGATATCATCCAGGCCATTCAATTGGGATCCCCGCAAAAGCTGCAGGCCTTTTGCCACGCCATTCAAAACAGTTCTCCTGTGGATTCCTACCTCACCCCAGTTCCGGAGGTGATGCCCGGTTATGCAGACCCGGTGGTGATGGCAGCAGGCACCTTTATTGCCGGGAGCAGCGCCGAGCTGTCTGCCGATGGGCCGATGCGGGATCCCTACACCGTCTACTTGCAGGGGGGAACCCATCTCTACCATGGGCGGCTGGCCCTAGAAGCCGTCTTGCAAGCTTGGGAGGCCCTGTAGACCAGTATGCTCTCGGCTGGAAAAGCAAGGAAGGGGCAGGCCAACAATCTCAAAACTCAGCATGAAGTTCGGCAGAAGTTGTCGTCTCTGGCCAACCTTTTCCCTCAATCAGGGGGTAGGATCAGTCCACAGTGGCCATTCTTCAGAGAGGGATCCCTTTTGATGCTGAGCTTGTACCGTTCTTGCGTGTCTCCTCGCCGTTGGGGATCCCGTTTGGCTCTGGCTCTGGTGGCATTGGGGTTGGCTGGCGGCTGTCGGCTGTTGGATCGGGTGGGAGAGAGCGGCTTGCCGGTGGGATCTGCGCTGACCCGTTCTGCTCTGTGGAGAGGCAGCCAAACCGTGACGGGAGCGCTGGAGGCGGGAGATGAAGTCAGTCGCCAGTACGGCAGCTTTTGGGATGGGATCCCCATCACCGCTGAGCCGGGGCAGATTTTAATTGCGGCCCTAGAGAGCGAAGATTTTGATGCTTACCTGGAGCTGGTGGACGGCCAAGGGCGGGTGATCGGCTTTAACGATGACTCTGGCCCAGATGTGAATGCCCTGTTGGCGGTGCGTCTGCCGGAGGGAGGCACCTACACCTTGCGGGCCACCAGCTTTGAGCCGGAATCCACCGGCAACTACCGGCTCACCTATGTCCTCACCCAGGTAGATTGGCAGGAAAGCCTATCGGGCCGTCTGCAGGAGGGATCCCTTCAGCACCCCGAGGATGGCAGTTGGATGGACGAATACCCCATTGCCGCCCGCGCCGGCCAGATCCTGATCGCTTCCATGACCAGCTCTGATTTGGATGCCTTCTTGCAACTGCTGGATCCAAGTGGAGAAGTCATGGCTTGGGATGATGACCAAGGTGGTGGAACCGATGCTCTCATGATTGCCTTTCTGCCCCGCACCGGCACCTACACCCTGCGGGCCAACACCCATAAGCCGGGAGAGGAAGGAGCCTATGGGTTACAGTACACCTTGCGCTAGCATCTGCTCCCTATCTGGAAGCTTGGATAAGGGGGCTTGCGGATCTTCTGGTGCTGATGTCGAGATTTTGACAGGAATCATCGTTTTTTAACGCCTAATGAATGTTGATACACGTCAGGAGTTGCCGGTTTACCCTCCTAAGATCCTCACAAAGCCGGAAGGGGCACTGCTTGCTGAGCTTTGTGGGAAAGCGTGACATCTTATCCTAAGTTGTGACGGAGCCGAAATATTGTCCTCGTGGATGACGTCTTTTTTCTAGAATCAGATCGATGGCCTAGACCATTCTTTTGCAGTTCAGCCCCTATCTCCACAAAATGGATGCCATGACTCCTGAAATGGTACGCCAGTTTTGGTCTTTGGTCAGCGAGATTGGCAGGCCAGATTGGCTCACAAAGCGTGACGATGACTTGGTGAATCTGCTTCTGAGCGCTTGTCAAAAAAAACAGGCCCTCAGCAGTGTCGATGCTTCGATTCTCAACCGCTACATCAGCATTCGCCTGCCCTTGATTCGCGATATCCTTGTGGATTAAGCCCGGAGAGGACAAGGTTTTCCCCATCATGCTGACCGCACAAATCACCTTGCTGGTCTACGGGGCACTGCTTTTGGTGGGCGGAGCAATCGGCTATGTGAAGGGCAAAAGCTCCAAGTCTCTGGTCGGGGGGCACGTACTGGGTCTCGAACTGACTGAACTTGGCCGTGCAGTCCTTCACAACCAGCCTTTTGAGTACCGAGGGGCGAGGAGTGAGAAGGGAGGAGTGAGAGGAAGAAATCTCTTCTCTTTGCTCTCTCCTCTCCATGCTGGGCAAAGTTCAGCTTCGTAGGGACTCCGTCCCGCTAAAGCGACCAGTGTTGCGTAGTCTTTCAGAGCGGCTTTGCGGATTAAACCACCGCTCGATGATGTGGCAAATCTGCCGGGCGGCGGTGCCATCGCCAAAGGGGTTTTGGGCTTGGGCCATGCGGGCATAAGCTTGCGGGTCTGTGAGCAATTCTCGGGCTGCCTTCAGGATCCCTTCGGGATGGGTGCCCACCAAGCGGGCGGTGCCGGCGGCAATCGCTTCAGGACGTTCGGTGGTCTGCCTCAGCACCAGCACCGGTTTGCCCAGGGCAGGGGCTTCTTCTTGAATGCCGCCGGAGTCGCTGAGAATGAGGGTACAGCGCTGCATGGCACTCACCCAGAGGGGATAGTCCAGAGGCTCGGTGAGAAAGGCCCGCTCATGGGATCCCAACAGGGCTTGCAGGGGATCCCGCACCAAGGGGTTGGGATGGAGGGGCAAGAGAAGGGCAGTATCGGGAAACTCGGCCAAAATCTGCAGCAGAGCCTTGCCGATGGCAGTTAAGGGATCCCCCCAATTTTCGCGTCGGTGCAAGGTAACCAGCAGGACACGGTAGCGCTGCCAGTCCAGGCCGGGAATGGGGCAGGGGATCCCTTGGGAGGCCACCTGCAGTAGGGCGTCGATGACAGTGTTGCCGGTGCAATGGATGGATCCCACCACGTGGCTTCGCTTCAGGTTGTCAACGGCTTGGGGGGTAGGGGCAAAGTGCAGGCTGGCCAACTGAGAGATCAGGCGGCGATTGGCCTCTTCGGGGAAAGGATTGTAGAGATCATCGGTGCGCAGTCCGGCTTCCACATGCCCGACCGGGATGCGGTGGTAGAAAGCTGCCAAGGCAGCCGCAAAGGCGGTGGTGGTATCTCCCTGCACCAAAACCAGTTGAGGATGTTGCTCTTGAAAGTAGAGTTCCAGGCCCCGCAAGGTGGCTTCGGTAATGTCTGTCAAGCTTTGGCGGGGGCGCATGATCGCCAGATCCCGATCCGCTTGCAGACCGAATAGCCGCATCACCTGATCCACCATTTCCCGATGTTGTCCGGTCAAGATCAGCTCGGTGCGCAGATGGGGACTGGCACGCAGGGCTTGAATCACCGGGGCCAGCTTAATGGCTTCGGGCCGTGTGCCCAAGATCACGGCAATGAGGGGAAGGGAGGCCATAAGCTCAAGGACATCGGCGCCTGTAGAAGATGGGAAGAGCTGACCCACTCCGCGCAGCTCATTGGGGCAAGGCTACTGAAAAAACAGAGGTGGCGAAGGGTGTGGGTTGCTCAAGGTCGCAAGCCACCGGGGTGTGGACTCTGCTGAGTCAGGCTGAGGGCAATGTCGAGACGAGAGGAACCACGAGGGGGCTATTGCTGCTCACTCCGATCTTACCCTCAAGCTGCTCCGCCGATTGTTCACCGGATGAGCTGGAGAAAAAGGGTTGACGGGATCCCACTCCTGCAACTAGCCTAAAGGGGGCTGAAGAGATCCTCTTCTGGCTGTCCGGGTTGTTTCGGTTAACCTTTTTGGAGGAAAACGTTCAACAGCATGGACGCTTCCGGTAGTCGTAGCGCCAGCCACCAGTGTATGGTCTTCGAGGAGCACGTTCTTGAAGATTGGGCTCTTACTGGTGTCTTCCTTTTCCCCGCTGACAGCTTCTGTCGTCGCTTGAGAGGATCCCGTTTCGCCAATGCGAAGGGGTGGGAGAGTTTTCCCGGCTAGCTTTTGAGTTGGGTGGCTCTCTCAGTCGGCGACGAACAGATGAGCTGAGCAGAGCCTTACCTGAGCAATGGGTTTGTGCAGCCCTGTTCAGAAAAGGGGAGATCAGGAGTAATTCCGAGGGGATTCCCCTTGACTTTCCCGTTGTGGGTTTTGGGGTTTCCGCAGGCCTGGGGATCCCTTGGAGTCCCTTTTATCGGCTTGGGCGCTTGCGATCCAAGCTGGGCTTGGAGGCCTGGCGCTAGACCTACGGCTTGCTGCGCGGCCATCCAAGGGTTTCAGGGCTTCCCTGTGAGCCTCGGAGCACCGGTTGGCTGTTGACCTCCTGGTTCTCTTCATCCCGGCTGACCCCAACGTTCGGAGGTTTATCATGCGGCAAAACATTCTTCGCGATCTCCTAACCCCTGCTTCCTTGGAAGCCGCCAAGCGAGAGGCCAACCGCGCTCCCATTGCCGAGCTGGTGCAGCAGTTGATGGAGATTTCACCTCGGCAGCGGGTTTTGGCTTTCCGCTTGCTGGAAAAAGACAAAGCCATTGCAGTGTTTGAGTATCTGCGGCCCGAAGAGCAGGCCGATCTCATTCGCAGCATGGAAAGCCCAGAAGTGATCCGGCTGGTAGAAGCCTTACCTCCGGATGAGCGGGTGCGTCTGTTTGAGGAGTTGCCGGCCAAAGTAACCAAGCGCCTCATTGCCAACCTCAGCCCAGAAGCTCGGGAAGCAGTGAATATCTTGCTGGGTTATCCAGAGCGCAGTGCCGGTCGGCTGATGAACCTGCGCTACTTGTCGGTACGGGATACCATCACCGTCGGGGCTGCTCTGGCCAGCGTGCGGGACTCTCAACTGGGAGACGATGAGCTGGATGTGATTTTTGTGGTGGACGATCAGCGGTTCTACAAAGGTTTGGTTCGCACCGTGCGCCTCGTGAAAGCAGATCCGGATTTGCCCATTCGGGAGCTGATTGAGGGATCGGATACTTTTGCTCGGGTTACCGACCGGGATCTCCAGGCAGCTCGTTTGCTCAAGGATTCGGGCTTGCCGGCCATTCCGGTGGTGGATACGGAAGGGCGCTTGGTGGGAGATATCACCTTTGAAGATGTCATCAACTTGGTGGAAGAAGAAGCCACCGACGCCGCTCTGGCCCAAGCAGGGGTGGGCAACTTGCTCAGCCGAGACAAGGTTTGGAGCGAGCGCCTGGTTAAAGGCTCCCGTTGGTATGCCGTCCGCCTGCGCATCACGTTTTTAATCATCACCTTGATTGGCGGCATGGTGGTGGGGGGAGTGATCGAAACCTTTGAGGAAGTGTTGCAAGCAGTAACGGCAGCGGCTATTTTCATCCCCTTGGTCATGGATATGGGCGGTAATGTCGGTACCCAATCTACGACCATCTTTGCCCGTGGCTTGGCTTGGGGCCACATCAACGTGCGGCAGTTTCTCCCCTATTTGCTGCGGGAAGCCAGCATTGGTGGCATTATCGGTGTGATCCTGGGGGCCACGGCTGGGGTGATTGCCTACTTCTGGCAGGGGGCACCCAATGGGATCCCACAATTGGGTCTGGCGGTGGGCTTGGCTCTGGCCATTGTCCTCACTTTGGGGGCTATCTTGGGCGCCATTTTGCCCTGGGTGATGTTAAAGCTGGGCTTTGACCACGCTCCGGGAGCGGATCCTTTTATCACCACCATTAAAGACTTCACCGGCCTCTGGGTGTATTTCACCCTGGTGGCTTGGCTAGTCGGGGTTGAAGTGTAGCTCTAGGGCTGCGCCGGCGCTAGATCCAGGGGGCACCTCACCGGCAAAGCGCGTTCCAGGAACGAATAATCCAGCTAATCCAGCCCTTCTTGAGAAATCAGCCTTTCAGAGTCTCGCCACAAGGCCATCGCGACGGCGGCGCAGAGCACTTTTACGAGGTGTCCTTTGACCAACGAAGGGTTACAGCAAACATTTAGGAGGTGTGCCATGACCTTGAAAGTTCTATCTCCCTTGGCTGCTGCTCAATTTCGGTCACGGCTGCAGCAGTATGCCTATCGGGTGGGCATAACCTGTGCTTTAGAAACAGGTGGTAAGCTGGCCCCAGAATCCGCCTTTGCTCAACTGGAAGCCCTCTGGCAAACCTTGCAACAGGAAGCCACTGCCCTTGGGATCCCAGATGAGGATGGCTAAACTTTATCCTTTCACGAGAACCGGAGCATGACCTGGATTGACTTCACCTTGCGTTTGGCCGTTGCCTTTGTCCTGGGATCCCTCATTGGCCTGGAGCGACAGTGGCGGCAGCGTATGGCCGGCTTACGCACCAACACCTTGGTGGCCACGGGTGCAGCTTTGTTTGTCATGCTCTCGGTTCTCACCCCTGATGAAAGCAGCCCGACCCGTATTGCGGCCCAAGTGGTATCGGGGATTGGCTTTTTGGCCGGTGGCGTGATTCTCAAGGAAGGAGCCAGCGTCCGTGGCCTGAACACTGCCGCCACCATCTGGTGTGCAGCCGCGGTGGGAGCCTTTGCCGGATCGGGGTACATTCCCCAAGCTGCCATTGGAGCCGCAGCTGTGTTGATCTCCAACGTTGTGCTGCGTCCGCTGGGCTACCGCATCAACCAGCAGCCTTTGAAAGGCACAGAACTGGAACTGGTCTATGAGTGTTCGTTCATCTGCAAAAGCCAAGCAGAGGCCCACATCCGCGCCTTGCTCTTGCAAGGCATAGCTCCCACCCATCTCAAACTGCGTGCCCTCTACAGCGAAGACCTGGAGGACAAGCCCGATCTGGTCAAAGTCGAAGCAGAGCTGGTCACCCAGGCCCGCGACGACCAGGCCCTAGAACTTGTCGTCAGCCGCCTCAGCCTAGAGCCAGGCGTGATCACTGCCCGATGGCGGATCATCGAACAGGAATTTGGGTAAACTACCCGACTCCGACCGCTAAGCGGTACGGAGCGGGCTTTCAGTAGCCCTGAGCCTGCTCTGCCCTACCAGAGAACAAAACAGGCCCGAACCTCTAGGCTGGTTTACAGCAGCCCCCAAAAGCGCAATCACATTCGCACCATTCAAATCCGCATCCCCTTCCC
>NZ_JANSIG010000105.1:0-10180 GCF_047461975.1 Synechococcus sp. R55.3
AACTCGGCAAAGGTTTTCCCCTTGCTCAGCACCTCTGGTCCCAAAAGGGCATGGAAGATCCCTCCTGCCCCCAGCACCGCCGAGGCAATCAGGTGCAGAACGCCCACCACAAAAAAGGGATAGGGATCCGTGGCCACCCCCTCTGCATTCACGCCGATGCCCAACGTGGCCAAATGGGGCAGCAAGATCAGCCCCTGGCTGCCCATGGGCTGAGCCGGATCCCAGTGGGCCACCTCAAACAAAGTCATGCCGCCGGCCCACAGCATGATCAACCCCGCATGGGCCACGTGGGCCCCCAGCAGCTTTCCGGACAGATTCACCAAGCGAGCATTGCCCGCCAGCCAGCTCACCTGAGGGGATCCCTCAGCAGAGGTAGGCGATGAAGATAGAACTGCGCCAGTCATGACAAACTCCCACAGTATCCACAACAAGCTAAGAAGCCGAGTTTGAGATTACAGATTGAAGAGTGTTTTGAGTTTGGCCGTCCACTCTTTAATTCGTTTTTCCGTCAGCTCCGGCTGATTGTCTTCATCCAGAGCAAGGCCGACAAACTCGCCGTTAACCACTCCCTTGGACTCATTGAACTCGTAGCCTTCTGTAGGCCAGGAGCCGACGTTTTTTCCGCCGCGCTCGGCAATTTTTTGGGCCAGGATCCCCATGGCATCTTGAAAGTTGTCGGGATAGCCCAACTGATCCCCAACTCCAAAATAGGCTACCGTCTTACCGGAAAAATCGATTTCATCCAAATAGGGGAAAAACCCATTCCAATCGGCCTGCAGCTCCCCGATATTCCAAGTTGGACAGCCGATGATTAAGTAGTCGTACCTATCAAAGTCCTCAACCGTGGCCTCGGCAATGTTGATCAAATCTACATTGTCTTCGCCCAGCTCTTTTTGGATCATCTCAGCGGCTCTCTCGGTATTTCCGGTTTGAGTGCCGAAAAATAGACCTACTTTTGCCATTGCTCCTACCTCGAAACTGCAAGTGCAAAGCTCAAAATCAGATGGCTAGATTGCCGTTAGGCCTGCTGCGCTGCAAGTTCTACTCTGCCGGTACGGAAATTGAACCCTCGCGCTTTCAGGGCATGGAACAGGTGGCCCTGAAGGAAGAAAAAGGCCAGCCAAAAATGGGCATTGGCCAGCCAAACCCTAGATGTGAGAGCTCCCCCTTGCTCAAAGAAGGGATAGCGATCCAAGCCCACCTGCAGCAGCGGCCCATAGAAAACTTCGGGATAGACCACTGGGTTAACGGCAACGAAATAGGCGGCAATAAATCCCATCAAGGCCAAAGCTCCCAAGCTGTAGGAAAGATAAGCTTCCCCAGACCAGATAAAAATCCGTTCTGCCCAGGCAAAAGGCTTGGTCGCGATATGCCAAACCCCACCTGACACCAGGAGCAAGCCCAGCCAGAGGTGGCCGCCCACCACGTCTTCTAAAGTGTCCACCCCGGCGATCCAGTGGCGCCCTTCTATGCCCAACAGGTGGCCAAAGGGGTTCCAGTTGGGAGACACCAGGCGCACCTCTCCTGCCACCGGGTCGAACAAGCCGCCAAACACCACTGCCTTGAGCACCAAAAGCCAGGCTCCCAATCCCAGCAGCACCAGGTGGATCCCTAGGATGGTGGTCATCTTGTTTTTGTCTTGCCAGTCGTAGCTAAACAGGGGAAAGGCTTTGGGATCCAGCACCGCCGGCCCGCGCAGGGCATGAAAAATGCCGCCAAACCCCAAAAAGGCAGAGCTGATGAGGTGGATCGCTCCCACCGCAAAGTAGATATCCGTATCCAGGACTTCCCCGCCGGATCCCACCCCCAGCCCCAAGCTGGCCAGGTGGGGCAAGAGAATCAGCCCCTGCTCATACATCGGTCGGCTGGGGTCAAACTTGGCCAACTCGATCAGGGTCATCGCCCCTGCCCAGAGAACGATCAGCCCGGCATGGGCCACATGCGCCCCCAGCAGCCGGCCAGAAAGATCGGTCAAACGGGCGTTGCCCGCCCACCACGGGATCTGTTGTTGCGAGCTAGATCCCCCTTCTTGCTTGAGTGTCGTCGCTGTCATCTCCGCTCCTCTTGCGTTTCTAAACAAGCTTTTCTAGGAAAAGGCCAGAGACCTTGCCCCAGGCCCGCCTCTGGCCGCACGGACACATCCTTTCGAGACACGTAACCAACTGTTGAGAGTAAATCTCAACAGCGAGCTGTGACCTACTCTAGGCTTCTTGCAAACAAATATCAATGTCTTTAGAGTTAAGTTTTGTTAAGAGTCGGACTTGTATCCGCCCATAGCCCCACCTGGGGAAGCTGCAGATGGAAGCTGGCCCGCAGAGGGACGAGCCGGGCGATCCGGTGGCAGCCGGTGATAAAAATCTCTCCCTTCTTAAGATTGAGTCGCAATAGCTGGATTACAATCAAGCCAAAGTTGGCCAAGTCGAGGGCAAAGGAGTCGGAGGAGATGTCGAGGTATCTGAAGCTGTGGACGGGGATAGGGCTTTATGTTCTGGTCAGCGGGGCCGCTTGCGGGGAAACCCAAAAGGATCCCTCGGCTGCGGGCGGCGGGGATCCACCGGCCCTGAGCCAGGCTTCGCCTCAGCAGGCAGCTCAAATGAACCCGGAGTGTCGGCCTATCCCGGTGGATGGCGGCGGCGAGGGTGGGGAAGAAGGGGCAGGCTCTCGCCGGCCAGCCGTTGTGCTCTCTCCTGAGCAGCGGTTTCAGGATCGGCAGATTTTGCTCGACTTTGCCGATCAGGTGGTGATCCCTGCCTATGAGCAGTTGGTCGCCGATACCCAGGCCCTGTCTCAGGCCATCCAGGCCTTCGTGCAAGATCCCAATGCCCAGACTTTGCAAGCGGCTCGCCAGGCTTGGTCTGTTGCCCGCATCACTTGGGAGGAGAGCGAGGCTTTTGCCTTTGGGCCGGCGGCTTATTTGGGGCTGGATGCGGATTTGGACGAATGGCCCCTGAACGAGGTGGAGGTGCTGGAAGTTCTCAACAGCGGCGATCCCCTCACTCCAGAGACCGTGGCCGAGTTGGAAAGCGGGCAAAAGGGATTTCATGCCGTGGCCTTCTTGCTCTTTGGCGTGGATAACAACAAGTCTTTGCAAGACTTTACCGAGCGGGATCGGGAGTACTTGGCTGCCCTTGGCCCAGTTTTGGCGGATACGGCGGCAAAGCTGCTCAAAAGCTGGACAGAGGGAGTGCAAGGGCTGCCTGCTTTTCGCGAAGAATGGGTAAAAGCCGGCGAGGGCAGCAAGAGTTATCTCACGCTGCAAGCTGCTGCTGAAGAAATAGCCCAAGGTATTCTCGGCATGTTGGACGAGCTGGGCAAGGTCAAAATTGGCGAAGCCTTCGCCCAGCAAAATCCTTTTCTGCTGGAAAGTCGCTTTGCCCACCATTCGCTGCCGGAGTTCCAGGCCAATGTGCGCAGCGTTCAGTATGCTTACTTGGGCGGATTTAGAGATAGAAAAGGTCGTGGCCTGAGCCAATTTGTCCGGGACATCAATCCCAATTTGGATAGTCAAATTCAGTCGGAGTTACAAGCAGCGGCGGCGGCTCTCCAGGGGATCCCTGCCCCTATCGAAAAAAGCCTTTGCGATGCCAATGCCCGTGGATCTATTACTGCCGCTATGGAAAAAATTGAAGACGCTTTCGACAGCTTTGCTCAGGAAGTTGTGCCGCTCCTGCAGTAGTAAGAAAGTCCCAAAAGAGCTGAGTTGCCGATATTTTGATAGCCGATGCGTCGTCTTCTCCAGATTTTCATGCTGGGATTGGCCTCTCTTTGGGCGGCGAGCTTTCTGGCTTTCCCCGCTGCCCCAGAGGGATCCCAGCCATTGCCCCCTCGAGCGGGTGGCGAAACAACCCTTTGGAACCGCACCTCAACAGCCTACGAGCAGCCGGCTCCCAACTTGGATCCCCGCTGGGCCAGGTTGCATGCCCTGGGGGACATCGCCTTTGAGGCTCGCTTCGTCACCGCTCCGGCGCCTGTTAACCCCGGCCTTGGGCCTCTGTTCAACAACAACTCCTGCGCCGGTTGTCATGTTAAAAACGGCCGAGGTTTTCCTGACAAGGGGCAGCGGGTCGTCAGAGTCAGCCAGGTTGGATCCCTGGATAGAAGCGGGGATCCCCAGCCTTTTGGATGGGAGGCCATTGCTCCTCATAGCAACACTCCCCCTGTGGCCGGCATCGGCACGCAGGTTCAAGAAAAGGCCGTTCGGGGCTATCGGCCAGAGGCCAAGGTGGAGTTGCACTGGGTAGAGCAGACCAGAGAGTACGCCGACGGAACTCCCTACAGGCTGCGTTCTCCTGTTGTAAAGCTGTTAACTCTGGAGGGATCGCCCATCGATCCTGTCCTCATCTCCCTGCGGGTCCCTCAGCCGGTGTTTGGAGCTGGCCTACTGGAGGCAGTTCCTGAGTCTGAGATCCTAGCAGCAGCTGATCCTGACGATGCAGATGGAGATGGCATCTCTGGCCGCCCCAACTACGTCTGGGATCAAGAGCAGCAGCGTCTGGTGCTGGGACGGTTTGGTTGGAAAGCCAATACCCCCAACCTCAGGCAACAAACTGCGGCCGCCTACGCCAACGACATGGGTGTCACGAATCCTCTTTTTCCGGCCGCGGATGGCAGCCAAGATATCGACGAGGCCACTCTCCAAGCGACAACCGTTTACGTGCAAACCCTGGCCGTGCCTGGCCGCGCCCTTTGGCAGGATCCCCAAGTTCAGCGAGGGGAAAAGCTCTTCGTCCAAGCCCAATGCGCCAAGTGTCACCGACCAGAGCTACAAACCGGCATTCATGAGATCCCTGCCCTGGCCAACCAAGTCATCCACCCCTACACCGATTTGCTGTTGCATGACATGGGCGAAGGACTAGCAGATGGCCGCGCTGACTTCGAGGCCACGGGCCGAGAATGGCGCACCCCCCCTTTGTGGGGCATCGGCTTGTCGCAGACAGTTCTGCCCTCCTCCGGCTATTTGCACGATGGCCGCGCCCGCAGCCTCGAGGAGGCCATTCTCTGGCATGGGGGAGAAGCTGAACGCTCCCGCGAGATCTTTAAAAATATGGCTGCTGAAGACAGAGAAGCCCTGCTCTATTTTCTTCGATCCCTCTAGAGCTCTGCCCATTTCCGCAGCAGGTTCGCGTAAACTTTGGAGATCAAATCAAAGTGGCGTGTCTTGCCCGATTCCTGAAACATCTGCTGCCGCACAGTCTGTAAATCAAAGAGGATCTCGCGTTCTTGCGGATCCCTAATTAGGCTTTGAACCCAACTGACGGCAGCATAGCGGATCCCACGGGTTACAGGCTCAACTCGGTGCAAGGTGGAAGCAGGATAGAGGATCAAAGCACCCGCCGGCAGCTTGTAGGCTTGCTCCCCCTCGCTACTCTCGATCTTCAGCTCACCGCCATCATAGTCTTCAGGGGCACTTAGAAATAGCGTAAAGGAAATATCCGTGCGCATCAGCTGATGCCGATCGAGCATCAGCGCATCGTCGGTATGAGTGCCATAGGACATTCCCGCTTCGTAGCAGCTAATTAAAATGGAATGAATGAGCTTGGGCCGGGCAGCCATCTGGAACAACAAATTACGCTCTAGAGCTGCCAAGATAATCTCCTCTATCTTCCGTTGCTGAAGGGATCCCTTTGGCATTTGCCTATTGTTTTTGACAAGCCTGGCATTCCAGCCTGCCGTCAGAGCACCATCCACAAATTCAGCATCGGCTATGAGGGACAGAATCTGTTGCAATTCTGCTAAACTAAGAACATCGCCAATACACAAGATCATTATCAACCTCTAAAAAGCAAAATACATGACACCTTCTACACTAGCAAAACAAGCCTTATGAAAATCATGCCTACTTCGAGCATCCCTCGGAAACCTTAAGCATCTAGCAGAGAAAGTAGAGATCTTTTGCCCTATGCAGCCACCTTCTGGTATTCGACAAAAAGAGCTCTGCGAGCTATTGGGCTTAGACTACAAGGCTGTTGCCACCGAGGCAAAGCGTCTGGGCTTGAGCACACATGCCTATCTGCAACAGAAAACAGGTTGGATCCTGAAGGATGAACTCTATTATCCGCCCGGCACTACCTTTGACAAGTCAGCAGATGGCGAGTCAGTAGGATCGTCCCCTACCCCCTCAGAGGATTTGTCCTCTAGCAGCAAAATCAATTCCAGAAAAAGGAAAGACATCCTCTCACTGCTGTTGTTGCTTGTTGTCCTGTTAGCTGCCATCTTGCTGGCCCGTCGCTTAGATCCAGAGGCAACTCGAGAATTTATAGCAAAACTAGGCCCCTGGGCACCCCTTGCCCTGATTGGATTACGCTCCCTGAGTATTATTATTCCTGCCATACCCAGCACCCTTTACTCCATCTTGGCAGGAGCCCTCTTTGGATTTGGATCGGGAATCCTTTACATTGCAATTGCTGATTTTATCTCTTGTACACTTAACTTCTACCTAGCCAGAAAGTTTGGTAGAGACCTAGTACAGCGAGTAGTTGGGCGACAATGGATGTACAAAGTCGATGCCCTTTCAGCTAACTATCTGGAAAACAATATTTTTCTTACAGCTGGTTTTTTAATGACGGGCCTATTCGACTTTGTCGCCTACGCCGCCGGCCTAACCCAAATAAAATGGCAGAACTTTCTTCTCGCCCTAGCTTTGGGCATTGCCGTCTCTACACTCCCAGTAGTGGCTCTGGGGGCAGGGATCCTAGAGCAGGGAAGGTGGCTGCTGGGCTTTGCTTTGCTGGGAATGTTTGCTTTGGCGATGTTAAGCGGCTGGCTGAGTAAAAGGCGGCGTTCTTAACTTGCCTTTGATAAAGTCAGAACAAAAGCAAGGTCAGCAGTGGCTTCTAACTCATGGGGAACATTTGCCGAAATTAAGACAAATATGCCCGGAGATAGAGAGATCTTCTCACCTGCAAGGGTTAAGACTCCAGTTCCTTCAATGACGTGGAGAGTAGCGTCCCTTGTGGAGGTATGCTCGGAAATACTTGTGCCTCCCGCCATACAGAAAAGAGTATGTTGGCAGACTTCACTTTTCCAAATGATCTTGCTGAGAACTCCTTCCACAGAATAAGCAATGTGATCTTTGAGCTGCAAAAAAGGTGACTCAGGGGAGACAAGAGACATCATTAAGCCTCCTTCTTGGCAATCAGTATGATGTAGCCTAGGTTATTTCGATATCGGCTAAAGATTTGCTTCATAGATAAGATCCGCTGCCGGATTACAGGACGTGTAAGCACATTCCACACCATAGTTAAGAGCGTCGGCAATCCTTCCTCTGTAGCAATAGCAACGGGATTGAGCAAAGTTAAGGGGCCGGTGGCATACTGGACAACCGTAAGATTTGCTTGCTGAACAGTTGCAAGCCAGCTGTCAGTAGATAAAGGATTGGCATTGACATGGATTACGGAGGATAACTCCTTGCGGATAGCGTCGCTGTTGGATCCCTCAACTCGCAGCTCATGGCTGAGGAACTTACCCCCTGGCTTGAGGCAATTGTAAATCCCTGACAAAATCTTAGATTTTCCTGCATCGGACTGCATTGTTAAAATAGCTTCCGCCAAGACATAGTCAAATTTCTGATCGATTTGATCTAGGTGAAAGATATCGCCCTCGAGGATCTCAACTTGGCCGGCTAGCCCTGCTGCAGAAACATTAGCGCGAGTGCGAGCAATGTTATCTGGATTTTTCTCAATGCCGGTAACATGTATGCCATAGCGCTTTGCCAATCGAATAGCCGTGTAGCCAAGGCCTGAGGCAAGTTCCAGCACAGTTTCTCCTCGACGGAACTCGGCAAACTTGAAGAGCCGTTCGGTAGCGCCAAAGCCCCCCGGTCGAAGTGCCTTTTTACCTGCCGCAGCCAGTACCTGGTGTCCAGGTGCATTTTTTGAGTCCAGCTTAGACATAGGTAACTCCAAAAAAGATACAGCCTTTTAATTTAAAATAGGGTACAGGTATTCAAGAGGAAGGAGAGAAAGGAATGCCGACTCATTCTTTGGATTTGCGGCAAAGAGTTGTAGCAGCCTATCAGGCAGGTAACACCTCCATCCGCCAGGTAGCTAAACGCTTCATGGTGACCAAAAGAACAGTACACCGCTGGGTGCGTCAGTACCAACAAACTCAAGATTTAGCCCCTAAGAAAGCAGGCACCAAGCGAGTGGGCATTTTGGAACAACATCGGCAGGAAGTGATGGCAATTATTACAGAACACCCAGACTTCTACCTGTGGCAGTATCAAGAACTGTTGCGCGAGCGCTTAGGAATCAATGTAAGCATCGTCACGATACATAATTTCTTGAAAAAGCAAGGAATGACTCTAAAAAAAAGACCTACCGCAGTGCAAAAGTCAAAGAAGAGGAGGTGCAAAGGGAACGACTAGCTTATAGTCAAGAAGTCAGGAATATTCCAGCGGAGGATTTGATTGCCATCGACCAGACGGGAGTCTGGGAGGGAATGAAGCGGAGAGTATCTCGGAGTTTACGTGGTCAAAGGGCTTATCATTATCGTCAGAGATACAAGGGTGAAAAGTATACGGTTATTGGAGCTATTTCCTTGAGAGGTGTAGTTGGCTGTCGTGTCATCAAGGGTGGGATGAAGAAAGGAGATTTTTTGGAGTTTTTGAGAAGCGAGCTATGTCCGAAGCTAGATGCGAGGAAGGTTGTGATTATGGACAATTTAAATATCCACAAGAGTCGGGAAGTTGAGGAATTGATTAGGGGGACAGGAGCACGAATCCTATACCTGCCTGTGTATGCGCCGGAGTTGAATCCCATTGAGATGATGTGGTCGGTGTTGAAGCATTTTATTCGGCAGCTTTGCAGAATTGGGAAATATAGCATGGAGCAGATAGTGAAGACTTCTTTACTACTGATCAATCCATCCTCCTTCCGAAGTTGGTTTGCTAAGTGCTGCTATTGTACCCCTTGAGCCCTTAACAGGCTGTACCCTGTGGCCATCTGTTTTGAGCTTGGCTGTGAGCACCTCATCACCTTCTATAATGAGAGATGCCCACAGCCGCAAAGAAAAACTTATTTTTCTCAGCTATTCGAAAAATCGAATATTAGAGAAGAGGAAAAGTTGAGGGGATGAACTTTTTTGGCCATCCTGCTCTTCCCAAATTCTTCTCTCAACCAGAATCCAATACCGACCTATTTTTTGATAACGATCTTCGTAGATCATCTTTGCTTGAGTTTTTTCTCCAGTTCCTGGGCTACAATACTCAGCAGTGTAGTGAGTGGGTAGGTAGCCCTCACCTGTATCGTAAAACTCTTGAACTGAGACTGTAATTGTCCGATTGGCAAGATGGCGATGTACCATTTGAATGTGCTTGCCCTGAACCCAGTACCTATCGGTAGAAGATAAGCCCGAAACAAGAACTTCAGTGATGTCTGAATTTTGTGGCTCTCCATAGGCAAAGGTGTGGCCACCGTGTTCCTCGTCGAAGGAATGACGAACGCGATGCACCATGACTTCCCACATCTGTTCCCGTATTTTCTGGCGGATCTCCTCGTCCTCGACGCCGGCAACATCGATCTTCATGTTGCGGTCAATACTCACAACTCCTGAGAAGGAGAGGCTGCTGTCACCTTCTTTGGGAAAGTAGGTTATCTCAGCTCGGTAGCCAGGAAAGTCTTTGTCCCAGGTGTAGCGATTCTCAAAAGCCTCCTTGAATAGCTCTCGGGCCGGAGCTTGCTGTGCTGCCATAATCTCCTCCTTAATGAGAAATTTTACTATTTAAATCCTAGTAGAGGCTGATGGCTGGCCTTGGGATTTTAAGGTTTCCTTATGACTGGCCACCCGCTCAGCTCTCTTGTTCTCGAAGTTTCTCGAAGTTCTTGGCGGTTACCGATGGGCAGGAAGGCGGAACCTCAATCCTTCACTTGGCCTGAGGGGAGCCTTGAAGTTAATGAAAACCATTGGCAAGGCGCTGTCCACTGGCAACAGAGGGAGAGAGCTAAGCTAAAGCTCGGCGCTGTTGGCCTTTTGGCGACAAGCTGGCAGGAAGAGAGTCTGCTTTCTCAACTCACTCCATGTCCAAAATCCAACCCCTGAACCCAGAGCGGATCGCCCAGATGGCCGCGGGAGAGGTGATCGACTCGCTGGGGGCTGCTCTGCGAGAATTGCTGGAAAATGCCCTCGATGCCCGGGCCACCCGCATTCAAGTGGAGATCTGGCCGACTCGCTGGCAGGTGCG
>NZ_JANSIG010000106.1:0-5636 GCF_047461975.1 Synechococcus sp. R55.3
ACAGTTGAACGTCTGGGCGGGCAACCGCAAGTACGAGCTAAAGGATCTGCAAGAGCCAGAGTTGGAGTGGCTGGCCGTGGAGCTAAGCCGTTGGCTGCAGATCCCAGTTGAACGGCAGAAGGTGTAGTTGTCAATCCAAATAGGCACTCAACTCCTGCTCCAGTGTGGGCAGTTGCACCTCTCCCTGCTCCAGCTCTTCCAAGTCTTCCAGTTGTTTGCGCAGGCGGGCAATCCGCTCTTGCAGGCACTCCTTGATGCCTTTGGCCCCCAAACTGAGACAACTGCGGCAGACTTCCCCGTAGATTTGCCCGCGGTCGTTGTAGACCACCGCCAGCAACACTTGGTGCCCTTTTTTCTGGATGGGGTTGGCCCATCCCCCACAGATAATGCAGGGCACTCGGCCATTGCCCCCGTAAATGCTGCGTTCCCAGACGATTCTCACGCTCAGCCTCAATGCAACTTGTTGCCCACCAGCATAAAAACCCAGGGGGATCCCTTGCCACCCCAAGATCCTTAAGATCCTCAATGGATCGCCGGCTCCCTTTTTTCTTCCTGAGAGAGGTTGGGGGTGAGAGCTAAAAAGGGATCCCAGTGGCTAGGTGCTGGGCCGGGCAGATTGAGAGCGGTCGATGGTGCGATAGGTAAGGCTGGCAGCCACCTCTAGAGCTTTGGCGGCGTCGCGGAAATAAAACCCCAACTCCTCATCCTTCTCCGTGCGGTTGGGCTTATTGAACTTGGCCTTGAACTGCACGTTGCAATACATGGCCAACCCCACCAGAACCTCTGACAGTCCGTGCTGGTTGATCAGCCGCTCCACGTCCGTAAGCAGGCTTTTGATCAAGGCATCGGCTACTGGTTCTGGCAAACTGTCCAGGTCGTGCATGGGGGCTCCTCAACCAACGAGAGCAAACAAGCCAACGGGTCTGGGATCCCGAAGGCAACCTCTCCTGATTTTCCTGCATCTTTTCCAGAATGCCCAATGCCCTTGCCAACGCTACCACCACTGCCGCAGCCAGCCCCACAGGCCCGGATACCGAATGGAGCGCTCCCGGGCCGCTTGTTCCAGATGATGGGCGTGGTCTTGGCTGCCGGGATCCCGCAGACGATTTAGGCGAATCAAATAGGCGTAGCGGCGGATTTGTTCTCGCAACTGCTCTGGGGGAAGGGCAAAGCACGCTGGGCAAAGGGGGCCGAGATCCAACCCCTTATCGTTGAATAGGTGACGAACTCGCTTCCCGCCCGCAAAACGCTTTCCGCAGGCGGCACAGTAGCAAGTTGAGGGCTGGCTGGCAAGCCGCTGCCATCGAATTCGCATCGTCTTCTGTCTAGCCGGCTGCTGTGAAGGGATCCCTTGTAACCGTCATTCGTAGACCCAATATAATTCTTTTGGGCAGTTCTTCTGGTAACCAGAACCCCGGTCAAGGGGGCTTGCAGATCGAAAACCATGCCGCAACTTTACGACTGTGTCATCGTCGGGGCTGGCCCCGCCGGCGGATCTGCTGCCTACCATCTGGCCAAGCGGGGACGCTCAGTGCTGGTTCTGGAAAAGGATCCCTTGCCCCGCTACAAACCCTGTGGGGGGGGAGTTTCTCCTATGGTGGCGGCTTGGTTTGACTTCGACTTTGGCCCCGCCATTTCCCTCAAGATCCGGCAAATCCGCTACACCTGGCGTGGTGGCGATCCGGTGGTGGTCGATTTGGATTTAAAAGAGCCCGTTTGGATGGTGCGGCGGGATATTTTCGACCACTACTTGATTCAGCAGGCGCAAAAGCAAGGGGCTGCGCTCCAGGCAGAATGCCCCGTCTCCGGCCTTGAGTGGCAAAGTGACCACTGGCAGGTGATGACATCCGCCGGCCCAGTCTGGGGTCGGTACGTGATTGGGGCCGATGGGGCAAAAGGCTCGATGGCCAAGTGGCTGGGCTTTCAGGAACGCCGTCGTCGCCTGGCTGCCGCCTTGGAAGCAGAAGTGCCCCTCTCGCAGCCGCAAACTGCAGCCGCCCATTTTGACTTCGGTGCCGTGAGCAATGGCTACATCTGGAACTTCCCCAAGGCCGATGGCTACTCAATTGGAGCGGGCACCTTTCGGGGTGGAGAAAAACAAAACCTGCGGGAAATTGCCGCCCAATATGCCCAAAGCTTTGGTGTGGACTTGAAATCGGTCAAGCCATTTGGCCATCCCATCTGCCTCTGGGACGAAGATCAACCGCTACACACCCAAAATGCCCTCTTGGTGGGAGATGCCGCCTGCGTCATCGATCCGTTTACCGCCGAAGGGATCCGCCCTTCCCTTCTCACCGGCATGTTGGCGGCCCAGGCCATCGATCAAGCCCTGGGTGGGGATACAGAAGCTCTGGAGAACTACTCCGCCCGCGTCCAGCAGGAATGGGGCTCCGAGATGCGTTGGGCCAAGCGGATTGCGGCGTTGTTCTATCGCTTTCCGGGCGTGGGCTATAGGGTGGGCGTTAAGCGACCGGGAGCCACTCGGCGCATGGGCCAGATCCTGGCCGGTGAACTGCGCTACAGCGATGTAGCCAGCTCGGCCATTCGCAAGTTAAGCGGCGGCTTGCTCGCCTAGGCCCGGCACCGACAGACTCGAACAGGATCGTCGAAGCGCTTGCCGATCACCAGGCAGTTGCGACCATCCGCTTGGCGGCTGTAGCTGAGGTGAGTAGAGAGAGCTTTCATCAGCAAAATACCCCGTCCCCCCTCGGACTCAAGATTGGCGTTGGGCGATGTGGGATCCGACAAGTTCCGAGCAAATCCCTCCAGATCAAACTCCTGCCCCTGATCCCAGATGCGCAACTCCAGCCCTTGCGGCATCAGCAGCAGCTCAATGTCGATGGGCGTACTTTCCGGCAGAGCGCGGTGGGCGTGGCGAACGGCGTTGGTAAACCCCTCTACCAAAGCCAACTGACATTCCGCCCAAATGGGATCCGGGATGCCCGCATTTCGGAAAGACTCAAACCAGGTCAAAACCTGGTCAAGCGCGTCCAGGGTTGTGTCAACCCTCAGCGCAAACGTTTGCCTCTTGTCCAGAGGGATCCCTGCTGCGTTCAAAACCGAACCCCAACGATGAGGATTGAACTCAAGCCCATCAATCCTGGCCGGATTGACCCTACCAGATTCTAGACCAGAGCCCTGCTAGAACGTGTCATCCCCCACTTTGGGGGGGGTGCAGCTAGGGAGCGATGACCAAATCCACACGGCGGTTCCGCTGCCGTCCGGCTTCTGTGTCGTTATCGGCAACGGGCAAGGTGGGACCAAAGCCAGAGGTTGTCCAACTGATGGGATGGCCTTCCGGCAACAGTTTTATCAAATAGTCCTTAACCGCATTGGCGCGGCGCAGGGAAAGAGCCAAGTTGTAGTTTAAGGGCCCGATGTTATCGGTGTGGCCATTCACTTGAACGCGGGCGCCGGGCATAGCTTCCAAGGACTTGGCCACCTGGGCCAACAGCGAGGCTGCTTCAGGTCGAATCTCGGCTTTGTCAAAATCGAACAGCAAATCGCCCGGCAGGCTGATGGTTTGGGTTCCCACCTGAAAGGAGGTTGGCGTTGTGGTCGGAGCCGGGGTGGGCGCAGAGGCGCTTTCTGCCCCTGGAGCGATCTCAGCAGCAGTGGAAGATTCCCTGATAGGCTCAGGGCCTGTTTGAGAACGCAGCCGTTGCAGCCGCGACTCCAATTCCTCAATTCTGATCAAGAGCTGGATCACCTGCTGGCGGATCTCCCGAATCTCTGCCTCCAGATCCGTGGGGCTCTCATGATTTTCCTCTGGATCTGCATCTGCTGTTGGGCTGGCCACCGGAGGATTGGCCTGGGGCGGGGCCAAGGTGGGCAGGATCGGTGGTGTGGGAGAAGCGGGTTGAGTGGGAGAGATGTTGGTCTCCGGCTGGGGCTGAGGTTGGGCCTGCTGGGGAAGCACCATCCCGACCCAGATTCCGCTGCTGACCAAGAGGATCCCGCTTAGGGAATGGAGAGCGACTGTTAGGAGCTGGGACGAACGAGCCATTGCAGGCAAACCTCCGGCTGGATGGGCGCAGGCAAGGAGCAGGAACTCCTCTCAACTCAACCCTCAAGACCCATCCTAACCGGCGACCCGATCTCGCCAAGGGGATTCTCGGTCGGTCCAACTGCCACTTCCCGCCATCTGCTGCCAGAGGCTAATTAAAACTGATGCGACCTCGATAACGCCCTATGAGGGTTAGGCCGTTGATGGGATCCGCCAAATCCGCCACAAAGGGGGGAAAGCGGGGGTTGTCGCTGATCACCTTCACCTGGGATCCGGGCAGGCGCTGCAGTCGTTTGACCAACAGATCCCCATCCATCTGAAAGACGTAAATGCCTTCACAGCCCAGGTCTCCACCCTCTTGCCGCTCCACAAAGATCCAGTCGCCATCCTCCAACGTGGGAGACATGCTATCCCCCTGCACCCGAATCAGACTTAGATCGGCAGGGTTTCCCTTCAAGTGCGTCCGCAGCCAGTTTCGCTCAAAAGCAATCACCGATTCGATCGATTCTTCCCGCACCAACACCCCCGCTCCGGCAGAGGCGGCTACATCGACAAAAGGCACATACACATACTCTGCTTTCGCGTCGGGATGCAACTGCGGGGATCCCTCCCCTGTAATCAGCCAATTGAGGTTGACCTGGCCCACTTGGGCAATTTTCACGGCCTTGTCAATGCTGGGCACGGATCCCTTCAGGTAGCTGCGCAAGGCCGTATCGCTAATTCCGGCCCGTCGCCCAAACGCATAGACGGCTTCATCGCCAATCACCCATCGCAAGCGGTCTGCAAAAGAAGAGCCAGAGGAGATGGACATCGGCTTAACGCTACATATTGTGTATAAGCAGATTTTTACCACTATATCTTGACAAGTCAACAACCGGTGCAGCCATTTGGGGAGAATCTTCAACCTGAGCTGACCAAGCGGCAGAAGGGAAATCTCACTTATTGTTAGCAGGCTGGCTGGGGAATCCTACTGGCGCTACCGTGGTTTTGGGTTGTGTTCACAGCGGGTCAGCAGCGGGCCGGCACAGCTTACTCTACCCAAAAAGGTGCACGTGGGATCTTCACCAAGTGCTGGGGTAAGCTACCCTGTCTGTTGAACTTATTCCGGCAGTCTGTCTGGGTGAAAGATGCTGAGATATCGGCATTAGCGGCCCAAAAGGTTCGGTTCCCAGATTGCCTCTGGGTCTACTTCAAGCTGTTCTGCCTCAATCCCTATGGTTTCCTCTGACCTCAAGCGCTGGCTGGATAACTTCCTGATTGCCGTTGTCTTTCTGGTGTTCGCCGGGTTTGTCTGGTTTGTCTTTTCCGTAACCGGGGCTTTTCTTGGGATCCCACTGGGCTACAAACTTTGGATGCGGCTCTGGCTGCCTTTGTTTCAGCCGGCTTTGGGGATCCTGATGGCCGGGGCGGTGGTGAGCGGAGTGTGGGGCTGGCTGGAAAAACGCCGCTCCCAACAATCATGATCATCAATAGAACTGAAGATCCGGTGGCGCAGGGGAGCCACAGACTGGCTCTATACTGGAAACGTATCTAAATGTTGAGCAACTGAGGCAGTCTGGCGTCGTGTTTGTTCTGTCCGGCTACGAGTATTTGCTGGTTTTCCTGATCCTCTGCTCTCTGCTGCCGGTTT
>NZ_JANSIG010000106.1:5736-10030 GCF_047461975.1 Synechococcus sp. R55.3
GTCTGGCGTCGTGTTTGTTCTGTCCGGCTACGAGTATTTGCTGGTTTTCCTGATCCTCTGCTCTCTGCTGCCGGTTTTGGCTCTGGGGGCTTCTGCACTCTTGGCGCCAAAGCGGCGGGGATCCCTGCGGCGCAGCACTTACGAGTCGGGCATGGAGCCGTTTGGGCAAGCCTGGATCCAGTTCAACATTCGCTACTACATGTTCGCGCTGGTCTTCGTCATTTTCGATGTAGAGACGGTGTTCCTCTATCCCTGGGCAGTGGCGTTCCACCGCTTGGGGCTGTTGGCCTTTGTGGAGGCCCTGATTTTCATCGCCATCCTCGTGGTGGGTCTTGTGTACGCCTGGAGAAAAGGAGCATTGGAATGGTCATGACGTCTGAGAAATCGCAAGTCTTGTTTCCGGGGGCTGCCCCCCAGGTGACTACCGACCTCTCCAACAACGTCGTTCTGACGACGGTGAACGACCTATACAACTGGGCTAAGATGTCCAGCCTCTGGCCGCTGCTCTACGGCACCGCCTGCTGCTTCATCGAGTTTGCCGCCATGCTGGGATCCCGCTTCGACTTCGACCGCTTTGGCCTGCTGCCTCGTTCTTCGCCACGCACCGCTGATTTGATCATCACGGCAGGTACGGTCACCATGAAAATGGCGCCGGCGTTGGTCAAGCTTTACCAGCAAATGGCTGAGCCGAAGTACGTGATTGCCATGGGGGCTTGCACCATCAGCGGTGGCATGTTCAGCTCCGATTCCTACACGGCAGTGCGGGGGGTGGACAAGCTGATCCCGGTGGATGTGTACATTCCTGGCTGCCCCCCTCGTCCAGAGGCGATCATGGATGCCATTGTCAAGCTGCGCAAGAAGATCGCCGCCGAGGACATGCGGGAACGAGGCCGTCTGCAGCAAACCCACCGCTACTACACGGTTAAGCACAACCTCAAGCCTGTGCCGGAGATCATCACCGGCAAGTATCTGGAGAGCGAGACCCGCCAAGCTCCCCCGCCAGAGCTGGCTGCGGCCATTGGCTTGCCAGTGCCCCCGGCCTTGCAAACCGCCGACTTTAAGCGGGCGGAACAGCAGCTCAAAGCCTTGCGAGGAGGGATGTGAGATGGCAGAGGAAAATGCCCGAGAAAAGCAAGCGCCGCCAGCGGTAGGCGAGCAGTCGGAACCCTTGGTGACGTTGGAGCGGGGCCCGGTTTCCCAGTTTCTGGCCGACAACGGCTTCGAGCACCAGTATTTGGGGAGAGACGCAGCGGGGGTAGAGCTGTTGGAGGTGGAGCGGGACTTTCTTCTGCCCCTGTGTACCGCCCTCTATGCCTACGGCTTTAACTACCTGGAGTGCCAGTGCGGGTATGACCTGGGGGCAGGGCAGCCACTGGTCAGCCTTTACCACCTGATCAAGCTGTCAGACGGGGCGGATCGCCCTCAGGAGGTGCGGCTCCAGGTAAAGTTGCCTCGCCACGATCCACGGCTGCCTTCCGTATACTGGATTTGGAAGTCGGCGGATTGGCAGGAACGGGAAACCTACGACATGTACGGCATTGTTTTCGAGGGACACCCGAACCTGAAGCGGATTTTAATGCCGGAAGACTGGATAGGTTGGCCCCTGCGCAAGGACTACATCACGCCTGACTTCTATGAGCTGCAGGATGCCTACTGATTGGGGATCCCTGACTCGGTGAGCAGCGTTGAATAGGATGGGTTGAGATGTGGCCTTTTTCGCTCTTGGCAATCTACGCAGGAGGAGTTTGGTACTCGGCCCGCAAGGCGGATCGCATCTATTCGGGCTCCGGGAAGTGGGTGGTATCGGCCCTCTGGCCTGTGTTGTTGGTCTCGAACCGTCAGTTTCGCCAAAATTGGCGTCGTCCCCTGAACAAGTAAGTTGAGTGAGTCTGGATCCCTGGAATCCTCGCCTGTGCTCGCTCCTGAGCAACACCCGCGCAACCCAAGCTTTCCTTTGTCATCACCCCAGGCCACGCAGAAGTTGCAGGAGTTGATCGGCAGCCGCATTCGCGCTCAAGGGCCGGTGACCTTTGCCCAGTTTATGGAGTGGGCTCTCTACGAGCCGGGGTTGGGCTATTACGAGCGGGGATCCCCGGTTGGCCCCGACTACCTCACCTCTCCCCACCTGGCGGCGGACTTTGCCCAACTGTTGGCAGAGCAGATCCTTCAGTTCTGGCACATTTTGGGATCCCCCCCTGACTTCAAGGTGATCGAGATGGGGGCGGGCAGCAGTCGCCTGGCCCAGGATTGGCTGACCTACGTGCGCTCCGCTAACCCCCCTTTTTGGCAGGCACTGGAATATGGGATCCTGGAGCGTTCTGCCCACCTGCGGCGGCTCCAACAGGAGCGATTGGCTCCTTTTGGGGAGAAGGTGCGCTGGTTGGATTGGGACGGGATCCCGGATGAGTCGGTCACAGGCTGTTTCTTCTCCAATGAGCTGGTGGATGCTTTTCCGGTGCATCGGGTGCAGGTACAGGATGGGGCTTTGCGAGAAATCTATGTCGATTGCGGCGAGGCTGCAGAAGCCGACTTCCGCGAAGTGCTGGGGGATCTGTCCACCCCTGAGCTAAGAGAGTACTTCGCCCGTCTGGGGATCCCTGTAGAAACCTATCCGTCGGGCTACCAAACCGAGGTGAACCTAAAAGCCTTGGAGTGGCTGCAGCTCCTGGCCCGCAAGCTGCGGCGAGGCTACGTGCTCACCATCGATTATGGCCACACCGCCCAGCGCTACTACAGCCCCCACCGCGCCCAAGGTACGCTCCTGGCCTATCGACAGCACGGCAGCTACACGGATCCCTATGTTCGGGTGGGATCCCAGGATCTCACCGCTCATGTGGACTTTACCACCCTAGAGCAAGTGGGAGAATCTCTGGGGCTAAGATGCCTGGGGTTCACCCGGCAGAGCAACTTTTTGGTGAACCTGGGATTGACCGAGCGGCTGGCCGCCCTTAGCCAAATGGGGAACCCGGTTGATGGCGAAGCTGTGGATGTGGGCCAGGTTTTGCGGCGGCGACATGCTCTTCACGCGCTGCTGGATCCCATGGGGTTGGGGGGCTTTGGGGTATTGGTGCAGGCCAAGGGCTTGATCCCCTCAGAACACGCTCACCCTCTGCGGGGCTTTGGCGAGCCAGAGCTGTGAACCGTTTCGGTGCTATTGGGATGGGATGTCTGCCCCTACCGGCTACCGTTGCCTTCCATCGATGCCAGTTCTGCCATTGCTCTGGCGCTATCTTCCAGGTTGTCGATTCGCTCCTCGAGGGTTGCAAAGACTTCGTCATATTTGTCGGCCCATGCGACGCCGGCGGCAGTTTTGGTCATGCGGGCCGAGCCAAGAGATACGTCTGAAGATCCTTTCGCGGGCATAGGTGACCGTTTAATGGAGTTACTAGAGCCTGTTGACCGACAAGCCTGGGTTAAGCGGGCAATATCCTGCTTCAGGAGATTCTGTTTTGATTGGAGTTGTTCTACCTTGGCTATGCCCTCCTTAAGGGACTGAATGAGTTTCTGTTTCTTGGCTTGTAAATCTCCAATCGAGGCTTTCAGACTTTGCTCTTCTGCGCGTAACTGAGAAAGCCGTTCTTTTTGAGATTGGATCTGGGTCTCTATCTCCTCAAAATGGAGCTGAGCAGTTTGAGCTTGCGAATGAGCATTCTCATGAGTTTTGGCAGCAGCTTTTCCATTCTGCTGGACTTTTGCCCAATCTTCAAGGGCAGCACGCAGACTGGCCAACTCGTTTTGCAATTGCTGTAGGTCTGAAGGAGTGATTTCGTTTTGCTTCTGCTGATTTTTGAGGTGCTCTAGAAGCTGGATTTTGGCTTTGGCCTCGCTTCCAGATAGAGCAGAAGCCACATAGCCCGTCATCCCCGTGGCCAAACCTGCTGCTCCCGCCTGCCACAGGGATCCTCCCGCCCCAAGGCCGCCAATAGCCACCGTAACTCCAGCCAACGCGGGAAAGGCAGTTATCCAAAGCTGGCGGCAGGAGAAAGGCAACATCATCGACCCCAGGGTGGAAGAGGAGATTGTCTTGAAGATTGTTTTGACCATAGGTAATGTTTGGGTAGGTTTTCTCTCACTCACAACTCCTCTTTTTTTAAGGAGAAAGGGGAGCTAGAACCAACACAAAGAACAAAGAACGCCTTAGAGACAATTTTACTGCACTATTTCACTGCACTTCATCACTGCACTTCAAGATGACTCTGGTGTACTGCTGAGGTTACAGTTCTTTACGCCATCCCTCCAGTATGGCCACAACTACAAGTCAATCGCCACTCTAAACCTGCAAGAGCCACTTCAG
>NZ_JANSIG010000107.1:0-6088 GCF_047461975.1 Synechococcus sp. R55.3
CCTGCGCAATCCTATCGCAGTGGGAAGCAGTTTAAGTGTGGGCACTGTGGATGGGAAGGGGATGCGGACTGGAATGGGGCCAACATGATTGCCAAACTTGGGGCTGCTGTAAACCAGCCTAGAGGTCCGTGGTTGGCTTGCCAACTACAGGGCTACCGAAAGCCTGCACTCTTTCGCTTTAGCGGTGCGGAGCGCTCTGCGTCAGCATGAGTGCGGGTAGTTTACTAGAGGCGCTGGATGGCAACAGGAACTTGGGGAGTGGCAATGGTGCAGGTCGCGGTGTTGGCAGAACAGGCACAAAGCTGTGCCCAGCGGTTGGGGATCCCTCAGTTTGATCTCTACGGGGCTCAAGTGGATGAAACCAGCGTGCAGGTAGATCATGGGGAACCTCGCCAGGTCAAGGCTTCCCACCGCTGCAGCGTGACGGTGCGGGCCTGGAACGACCAAGGGCAGGTGGGGGTGACCTCCACCACCGATGTGGATGAGGCGGGGCTAGAACTGGCCCTGCAAACGGCCTTTGAAGCCAGCCGTTTTGGCGTGCGGGAACATGCCCCTCAATTCAGCCCAGAAGCCACTCTGCCTATTGCTCAGCCTTGTAACGACAAAGGGCCGTTGGCTTTGGCTGGCGACTTGTTGGAACAGTTGGTGGCTGCCGAAAAGGCACTCCTGGGATCCCATCCCGCCATTCAGGGGGTGCCCTACAACGGCCTAGCGCAGCGGCAGATCAACCGCTTCTACCTCAACAGCCACCAAGCCCTGCGACAAGAGGAGCATACCCTCGCTTCGGTTTTTCTCTACAGCAAGGCAGAGCAAGAGGGCCGCAAACCCCGCAGTGCCGGAGCCATGCGAGTGGCCCGCAGCCTGGATGAGTTGGATATCCAGGGTTGTGTGCAGGAAGCTGCTGAGAAATTGATGAGCCATCTGGAGTACGAGCGGATCCCCTCTGGAAAATACACAGTGGTCTTTTCCGGAGAAGCCTTTTTGAGTTTGTTGAGCGCCTTCTCCAATGTGTTCAATGCTCAAAACATTTTGGACAACCAAAGCCTGTCCACCCCAGAATCCCTGGGCAAGACCATTGCCTCGCCTCTTCTATCGGTGTGTGACGATGCCCTACACCCGACCAATGTGGGAGCGATCAGCTTTGATGGAGAAGGCACCCCCACCCGCCGTGTCCCTCTCATCACCAATGGGGTCTTGACCCACTTTTTGCACAGCGCCGGTACGGCTAAGCGCCTAGGAGCCCAGCCCACAGGCCACGCCAATATCGGTGCTAAGGTCACGGTTGCTGCCCACTACTACCATGTGTTTGCCGGGGCACCGCCGGAGAGCACCTATGACTTGGCTACGGCTGAAAATGTAGTTTGGATCGATGAGCTGCAAGCGCTTCATGCCGGCGTTAAGCCCCTACAGGGATCCTTCTCGCTGCCGTTTCAGGGGTGGTGGGTGCGCCAAGGAGAGCGCATCAGCATCGAAGCGGCCACGGTGGCCGGAGACTTCCTGGAGCTGTTGAAGTCGATTTTCTACGTCGAGCCCGAGCCGCAAGTCACACCCGGTGGGCTGTGTCCCCGCATTTGGGTTGCCGATCTCTCCATTACCGGGCAATAACCTCACTTCAAACTCATGCAACTGACCCGCATCGACCTCAACAGTTGGCTCATCCACACCCGGGAGCAAACCTTCCTATTGGATCCGTGGCTGGTGGATCCCCTGGTGTTTCTGGGGATCCCCTGGTTCATCCGCCTGGAGCACCGCCAACCACCCCCCTTTACGCCGGAGACCCTGCCCAAAATCGACGGGATCCTCCTCAGCCAAGCCCAGCCGGATCACTGCCACCCGCCAACGCTGCAGCGCCTGGATAAGCGGATCCCCGTTTTGGCCTCGCCGGCTGCAGCCAGAGTCGTGAAGAGTCTGGGATTTGCAACGGTTCAGGCTCTGGATCCCTGGCAGTCTGTTCGCTGGGGGGATCTGCGGGTCACAGCCATTCCCGGTGCGTCCCTAGGGCCTGTCCGTGAGCTGGGCTATCTGCTGGAAGAGGTGCCCTCCCAGACACGGCTTTACTACGAGCCTCATCTTTCCCAACCGGATATCCGGCTGCGATTGCAGCAGGAATTGTGCCCCATTCATACTCTGCTGATCCCGGTGGTGGGGCAGATCTTTCCCCTCTTGGGAGAGGTGATCATGGGGCCAGAGCGGGCCCTGGAGGTGGTGGCAGCCCTACGCCCCCAGCAGGTGATCCCTACGGCGATGGGAGAGGTGGACTACCACGGCTGGTTTGCCGCCCAGATCCGCCCCTTGGGCAGCCTGCAGGAGTTTCGAGAAAAGCTGGCAGCCTTGAATGCCGCCACGTCCCAATCCATCCAGTTGTGTTGCCCCGCCCCTGGGGAAACGGTGTCTCTTTCTGTCGTGGCCAAGACATGAGCCTTCCTTCCCAAGCCCCGCCTAGCGCCGATCTGGTGGCCATCTTGCGGGCAGATTACGCTCGCTTTCCCCGGGATCAGACCTATGCGATCTACGACCCGCAGGTTTACTTCCGGGATCCCCTCAACGAGTTTCGCGGCTTGGATCGCTATCGCCGCATGATCGAGGGGATAGGGCGTTGGATAGAGGATATCCGTCTCGAGCTGCAGGATATTCGGCAAACCGGCAACCAGATCCGCACCGAGTGGATCCTAAGCGGTGCTTTGGCTTTGCCTTGGCGTCCCCGCCTGTGCATCCCTGGCTGGACAGAAATACAGATCAACGAGTCGGGGTTAATCGGATCCCATATTGACTACTGGCGATGCTCCCGCTGGGAAGTGCTGCTGCAAATGTTTCGGCCTGGGGATCCCAAAGGATCTCATTGATGGCTTCCATCCTCTGCTAGGATCACAAAGCTGACTTTTTAGCTCTCTGGAAAGTCGCCCCTGTTCTCAATCTGGAGAGATGGCCGAGTGGTCGAAGGCGCAGCACTGGAAATGCTGTGTGGGGCAACTCACCGTGGGTTCGAATCCCACTCTCTCCGTAATCCGATAACGTCCACTGAAGTCCAGAAAGCTCTTACCCAGCAAGGCTTCTGGGCTTTTTAGTGTCCACGATAGACCGGGGAAACCCACTGTAATCCAGGCTAAAGTGGGACACAATAGGGGATATAACAGACGGGGTGGGACATGGCCCTGTCAGAGATGGCCATTCGGAATGCCAAACTCAAGGACAAGCCGTACCAGTTGCCGAATAGAGAAGCAAGGCCATCCTGCCTGCCGAAGTTTTTGCCGAACCAGCTGACTATAGACTAACGGCCAACCGTAGGACGATGCCGACAAGAGCTACGGTGGCAGCTCCAATCAAGGCAAAAGCCAGGTTAACCACTTGGGCGCTAGCCTTTTGATAGGTGTCAATTCGTTCTAGGATCACCCGGTTTTCTATCCCCTGCTCGGCCCAACGTCTCTCCTGCTCAGCCCAACGTCTTTCCTGCTCGGCCCAGCGCTTTGCTTGATCGGCTGCCAGGGCTTCTAGCCGCTCGTTGGTTCTGGAGACATCCTGCCGGAGTCCTTCCACATCCTGTCGGATCTCTTCCACATCTTGCCGGATCTCTTCAATAACACTCAACACATCCCTGAGGGTGGGTTCACCGGCGGGCATCATAGAGCTGCAACCTCACTGAACAGCAAACGGTCTGAGCTCGCTAGATCAACTCGCTCACCGGGAAGCGATCCAGCATTTTTTGGGCTTGACGGGCATTTTCCCGTAACTCCGCCGGCAGATGGGGAACATAAGGGATCTGAGAAAGCAAATCCAGCGTGCGGCGGATCAGGCGCACCAGGTCTCCGGCATCTAGGTTGGTGCTGGCTTCCAGGGTCTCCCAAGGGATCCCTTGAGCCCAATGTTCGACGATCCCGGCCAAGCTGGGCTCAAACCCAATCGGCACATGAAACACCTGGTGTTGGCGTTGGCTGCGGAACAGTTGCCGCCGTAAACCCCGTAACCCGTGCAGCACATCTTCCACCACTCCTGAGGTGCGCAACCGGCTGTAGATGCCTGAACGGGGAGCCTCTGAGACCAAGGCAGCCACAACTCCGGCCAAATGATGAGGAGCACAGCCCTGGCACTCACCGGAGAGCAGAGCCAGCGCCAGCCAGAGCTCGTTATCCCCCCGCAGCGCAGCCACCACCTCTCCGCTATCGGTAGGTTGATATTCTTGCAGACAGTCGAAATCCTGCAACACCCCCACCAAGGCCATAAATTGTTGCCAGCGCAACTCCTGCACGGAATCGCTCTGCCGCTCCAGGTGCTCGAGGCGCTTGAGCAAGCGCTGTCGTTTTTCTCGCAAACCCAGCAACTTTTTCCCCACTTGGTGAGCGGGGTTCTCTCGGATTTGAGCTTCTAGGGCGCGAATTTTTTCCTCTTGGGCTTGGATGTGGGGAAAAGCCAACAGACGCAAGGTGGGATCCGGCTCGGCTTCCCGTTGTTTGAGCAAGTAGCGCAAAATGCGCCGTTCTTCCCGCCGTTGCGCCTGCATTTTCTCATAGCGGGCAATGTCTTCGTCGGAAACGTTTGCCAGGATGCGATCGATCTCTTGTAGCTCGGCCCGCGTGTGTTGGATTTCCTGTTGTGCGGGCAACTTTTGCAACGAGAGCAAATATTGTCCAAAGCTGCGGTTGATCAGATCCCGTGCTGCTTCCAAAGAGTGCTTTTGCAGCAGGTTCAGCACCATGCCATAGGTGGGGGTAAACTGGCTCACCAAGGGATCCGCTCCAGAGGTGGCCAGCCGCGCAGCTTCTTGGGCCCCCTCAAACGGGGATTGCACCGTCACCACATGGCCGATGATGTCCTTGCCCCGCCGTCCGGCTCGGCCCGACATTTGCATAAACTCAGAAGCGGTCAAGAGGCGGTGGCCCGTGTCGGTGCGCTTGGAAAGGGAAGAGATCACCGTGGTTCGCGCAGGCATGTTGATCCCGGCGGCCAAAGTCTCGGTGGCGAAGACCAGCTTCACCAATCCCTGCTGAAACAGATGCTCCACCAGCCCCTTCCAGGCAGGCAACATACCGGCATGGTGAGCGGCAATGCCCCGGTAAAGGGCATCCAACTGATCTCGGCGGACAGCTTCGGGCGTTTCTCGACAAAAGCGGTCGATCTGCTCAGCCAACTGCTGCCGCTCTTCCTCGCTGGCTATCAGGTCCAGATCCCTTACGCTGGCCACGGCCATATCACAGCCTTTGCGACTGAAGATGAAATAGATGGCCGGCAGCATGTCCCGCTGGCGCAAGTTCTCCACCACCTGCACCATATCCGGCACTCCCCCATAGGGAGACTGACCTGACTTGGGGAGTTTGCTTTTCAGGCGGCGATTGCAAACCCACTGGCCGGACTCGGTTTGCTCCAGCAGGGGGAACAGCCCTTTGCGATTGGCAAAGTGAAATTGCAGCGGCACCGGGCGGTGGTTGGAGTCGATCAGATGGGTGGGGCCATGCACCTGGTTCATCCAATCGGTGAGCTGGTCGCTGTTGGCCAGGGTGGCAGAAAGGGCAATGAGCTGGATCGTGGGGGGGCAGTAGATGATTGCTTCTTCCCAGACGGTGCCCCGCTGCTGGTCGTTCATGTAATGGCATTCGTCCAGGATCACCGCCTGCACCTCTCGCAAGGGATCCCGACTCAGGGCCTCCGCCTCCTCCCAAGGTTCCATCCCATCGCCGGAGGCTCCTCTCTGAACGGCCAGAGAGAGCGGCGTGCCATAGAGCATGTTGCGGAAGATCTCGGTGGTCATCACCAAGATCGGCGCCTCCCGGTTGATGGAGATGTCGCCGGTGAGCAGGCCAACCTGTTCTGGGCCGAATTGCTGGCCAAAATCCCGGAACTTTTGGTTGGAGAGGGCCTTCAGGGGCGTTGTATAGAAAACCCGCTTGCCCTGGGATAGGGCCCGATAGATGGCATACTCTCCGATCAGGGTCTTGCCGGATCCCGTGGGAGCACAGACCACCACCGATTCCCCAGCAGCCAGAACCTGAATGGCTCGGATCTGAAAGTCGTCCAGCTCGAAGGGGAAAAGCTGCCGCAACTCGTCCAGCAAATCGGTTGCCGGGGAGAGAAGCGCACTCATGGGATCCAAATCAAC
>NZ_JANSIG010000107.1:6188-9897 GCF_047461975.1 Synechococcus sp. R55.3
AAGGGGAAAAGCTGCCGCAACTCGTCCAGCAAATCGGTTGCCGGGGAGAGAAGCGCACTCATGGGATCCAAATCAACATTGGGAAACCTGGAAACCCGCCCAACTCACCGCTGTCTGTGCGTTGTACCTTCTAGGATACAAGCTTTCTTGGGGTGTCGACCGCTCCCCTGCAAAAAACGCCGGCTACTCCGCTTTGGATGGCCCACTGAGCCCGAGAACAGCAGCTTGGGTAATTTTGTAAAGTGGGTCATGGAGCGCGCCATCGCGACGGAGTCCTCGACAATTGGGCAAAGTCTGCAGGATCAGGAGTGCTCAAACAGAATCTTCTCAATCTCTATTGAATCTATCTGAACCTATGTCTGTTTCCCCCCAACTGGCCCAACTGGCCACCTGGATGGCAGGGCACTTCAACAACCTGCAGCAGGCGCTCGCAGAGCCCGTCTGGTTTGCCAACATTCATGTGTACCAATGTCCCTTGCCTTGGTCGGTGTTCCAGGGGGTGGGGTTTTACGTGGAGCAACTGTACGACATTTATCCTGAGCAGCCCTACCGGCAGCGGGTGATCCACCTCTTCGATACTCCAGATGGGATCCGGATTCAAAACTATGCTTTGACGGCTCCTGACTCCTACAGGTGCGCCGGTCGAGAGTTGTTGCTATGCAACGCTTACGCGAAGGGGAAATTGGCCGGTCTGACAGCAGCGGAGCTGGAACTCTTGCCCGGCTGTATCACCCAGGTAGAATGGACGGGATCTTGCTATCGGGGCCGCAGCCTACCCGGCAAAGGCTGTGTTGTTGAACGCAAAGGCAGAACCACCTATTTGTACAGCGAGTTTGAGATCGGAGCCGACTACTTTCACAGCTTGGATCAAGGTCGGGATCCGGAGACCGATCAAGTGATCTGGGGATCCCTATCCGGGCCTTTTCGGTTTGTCAAAAAACAGGATTTTTCCCAGTACCTACCCCGGTGGGCTGAAGTGCTGAACCATGAGGCTGCTGGAGCGACTGGTTGAGCGGCTGTGGGCGCTGGGGATCCCGTTCGCGTCGTCAGGACGGACTTCCCGGCGAGAGTTGGTCTGGCTAACCCTGCGGTTGGCCTGGGAAAACGCGATGCGCTACCGGCTGTTTGGCCTGGCCTCTGAAATGGCCTATAGCTCGGTGTTGGCGCTGTTCCCCTTCATCCTCACGCTCCTGACCGGGGTTGGGCTGTTTGTCGGCTCCTCTGAGCAAGCCTTCGAGCGCTTGATGGAGCAGTTGAGCCAAATTGCTCCCCATGAGGCTCTGGCGCTTTTGGATCGGTATGTGCGCGAGCTCCGCTTCGGGCAGAATCGGGGGTTGTTGTCGCTCGGCTTCTTGGGCACCCTGTGGGCTGCTTCTGGAGCCATGGGGGCGGTGATGACAGCTTTGGATCTCAGCCATGAGATCCCTCAAGATAGGCGCCGTCCCTTCTGGAGACGCAAGCTGATCTCGCTGGTTTGGATGCTCGCCACCTTGGGGTTGACCGGACTGGCCAGCTTGATCTTTTTGTTCAGTGCCAGCTTTTTGCGCTTCTTGTACAGGAAAGCGGGATTCTTAGCGCAGGAAGTTGGCGGGCCGACTCAGTTGGATCCCTTGCGAGAGCTGGGGTTGAACTTGTGGGGGATCCTCACCTGGCCGATTTCGCTGGGGTTGGTCGTCTTCTCCTGCTGGGTGCTGTATCGATTTGGCCCCAGCTTGCGCCGACCCCAAATGCCGATTTGGCCGGGAGCCATCGTGGCCAGCCTACTGTGGGTTGGGGTGTCTTGGGGGCTGCGGATTTACGTGGAGCACTTTGGGCAGTTCAACCAAGTCTACGGGGCGGTGGGGGCAGTTATTGTGCTGCTGCTCTGGGTTTGGCTCACTTCCTTGGCGCTGCTGTTTGGGGATCAGATCAACATCGCCCTCTACCAGGCGCAAAAATGGATTGAAGAACGGGATCCCTAGCCCTTACTCCAAATCCGAGTCATGGATGCAGACGGAAATTCTCTCACCCACTCCTGAGCACATTGCCGTAGCGGCGGCAGCCTTGCTGCGGGGCCAGTTGGTGGCCATCCCCACGGAGACGGTTTACGGCCTGGCGGGCCATGGCTTGGATGAGCAGGCAGTGGCGAACATTTTTGCCGCCAAGGAGCGCCCCCGCTTCGATCCCCTGATCCTGCATCTGCCGGCTGGGGTGACCCTAGAGCAGCTGCAGGGGTGGCTGGTGGATGTGTCGGCTTTTACTCCCACCGCCCGTGCTCTGCTGGGATCCCTGATCGACACCTTCTGGCCGGGGCCCCTGACTTTGGTGCTGCCCAAGTGTCCCACCGTGCCGGATCTGGTGAGCAGCGGGTTGCCTACTGTTGCCCTGCGGGTGCCTGCTCACCCGGTGGCTCAAGCTTTGTTGCAGGCGGTGCAAACCCCTCTGGCTGCCCCCAGTGCCAATCGCTTTGGCCGCATCAGCCCCACCTCAGCCCAGGCCGTCTATGCAGAGTTGGGAGGGCGGATCCCTTACATCTTGGACGGGGGAGAGTGTGCCGTGGGCCTAGAATCCACCGTGCTGAAGCTCAGCCCCGAGGGGATCCCGACGCTGCTGCGCCCAGGAGGGATCTCGCTGGAAGCCCTAGAAGCTCACCTGAAACTGCCCATCCGGGCCTCTGAGGACGGCAAAACGGGCCCGCCGGAAGCGCCAGGACGGCTGAGCAGCCACTACGCTCCCAGTAAGCCCCTCTGGCTTTTGCCCACCCCTTTTGCCCAGCTTCAGCCCGGCGATTGGCAACAGGTGCGGCATCTGGCGACCGGTCATTCTCACCTAGGCATCCTCAGCTTTGCCGCGGATTCCCAGGCTCTGCTGAACACCCTCTCCTGCCATTGGCCGGGGATCACGTTCAGTTTGGAGTGTTTGGGTTCGGATCTCAAGGCAGCCGCCCGCGCCCTCTTTGCCAGCTTGCGCCGCCTGGATGAGGGAGATGCCACACTCCTGTTGGCAGAACCCCCGCCCATCTTGACGGGGTTGGGCTATGCGATGATGGATCGGCTACGCCGGGCCAGCAGCCTATGGAACCTTCCCCCCTCGTTGCCATCGTAATGGGCAGCGATTCCGATCTGCCCACCCTTGCACCCGCCGCCCAGGTGTGCGAAGCATTCGGGATCCCTTACCAGATGCAGATCCTCAGCGCCCACCGCACCCCCGAGGCCATGGTAGAGTTTGCCCGCCGCGCCCATACCCAAGGGATCCGCGTCATTATTGCCGGGGCAGGGGGAGCAGCCCATTTGCCGGGGATGGTGGCGTCCCTCACCCCTCTGCCGGTGATCGGGGTGCCGGTGCTCAGCCCATCCCTGCAGGGGATCGACTCCTTATACTCGATTGTGCAAATGCCCAAAGGGATCCCGGTGGCCACGGTGGCCATTGGCAACGGCTACAATGCGGGTCTGCTGGCGGTGCAGATCCTGGCCAGTGGAGATCCCGACCTGCTCCGGCGAGTGATCGCCTATCGGGAAAGCCTAAAACAGGCGGTGCAGGAGAAAAACGATCAGTTGCAAGCCCAAGGGTGGAAAGCCTATCTCGACTCCACCGGCAAAGCATAAGAGCATAATTTAGAGAACGTTGACCTATCTTGCCGCCTTGCAAAGGGCCAGATAGGGCCGAGTTTTGGGAGTTGCCATCGGTGAAACATCAATCGGGTCGCCCTTCTTCCGGCCAGGGATCCTGG
>NZ_JANSIG010000108.1:0-8806 GCF_047461975.1 Synechococcus sp. R55.3
ACTGAGGCAGGAGCTTTACAGACATAAGAGAGCAATCTCCACAGAGGCTGCTGGGATTATAACTTGCCTATGCTTGAGGTGAGGATTCCTACAGCAATTTTCTTCAGTGCTGGAGCTGTTCGAGATTTCGACCTAAGTCTAAGTCCAGATACCTACCTGAGCTCTTGAGTGAGAGCAAGGTTCTTTGTTGGCCAATACCGGGAAACTTCGCTGCCATCGTGACCCTCTCCGCCAGCATCCCAGATCTGGCAACGACGTATATGGATCCCAAGCCGGAGCGGAGCTGGCCCTGACAGAATTTTTGGGAATCTCTGTGCCCAGAAGCTGGTCATCCCGCCACCGAGCAAGAGCTGGCTCCAGACTACAGACTCCAAAAGGCAGTCTTGTGGCAGGCTGCTTCCCTTGGCAAAAGTTGCTGTATTGGCCAGGAAGTCTTGGCCAAGGGAGTGATGTATGGACACCCTGTGGGGGATCCGTCCTGGCGCAGAGGTTTTGCGGCAGGGGGAAAGGATTGGTCTGCTGGCTGGTGCTGGCTTGACTTCGTGGGGGTGCCTGGGATTGTGAGCCAAGAAAGAAATTCTTAAAAAGCTTTCGCCAGACGCAAAACCGCATTTAGGATTGGCTTCTAGGGTTCGTTAGCGAGTAACCTGCACCCTCGTTTTCAGAATCATCTGCTACCGAACCCGCTGCGTCTTGTCAGCCCAACCGATTTCTTCAGTGCAGGCTGCTTGAACCGTTGGCTTAATGTTCTGCCTTCAACTGCGATGGACTCTTCGATCTCTCAATCCCAACCTTCTTCCCGGCGGGATCCCGTGCCTTCGGGCAAGCTTTCCCGGCGCATGGGGCAAGCCCTACTGGGGTTAGCATTGGCCACTTGGCTGTTAATGGGGTTGGGCAGTGCCACCCGCGTCATGAATGCTGGGCTGTCTTGTCCAGATTGGCCCCTTTGCTACGGGGCAATTGTGCCCAGCCAGCAGATGAACCTGCAAGTCTTTTTGGAATGGTTTCACCGCATGGTGGCTTCTGGGGTAGGCTTGGCTACGCTGGTTCTGATGGGGTTTGCTTGGCTGAAGCGTCAGGCATTGCCCACTTGGCTGCCCTGGGGTTTGAGTTTGGCTTTTGCCCTGGTCTTGGTGCAAGGGATCCTGGGTGGGCTGACGGTCACGGAGCTGCTGCGCTTTGACATTGTGACGGCCCACTTGGGCACGGGCCTGCTGTTTTTTGCCACTTTGCTCACCCTGGGATTACTGATCTGGACAAGAGCCGGTTCTAAGGACTCCATCCTGCCGCTGCGACTGGGTGAAGGGCCATTTTCCGTCGGCTACTTGCCTTGGCTGGGCTTGGGGGCGGTGCTGCTGGTATATGTCCAGAGCCTTCTGGGCGCCTTGGTGGCCTCCCAATGGGCTTTGCATCAATGCTTTGCTGCCGGCGAGCTGTGCTGGGTGATGAATAGCCACTTGCTGGGGGTTGCTCCGGCCACCCTTGGGGTGTTGGCGGTAGCGGTGGCCACCGGGCTGCGGCGCAAGCGGATCCCCCGCCTTCTCAAGTTCTTGGGCCATGGGTCTGTTGGCCTGCTGTTGGCCCAGGTGGGGATCGGTGTTTTGACCTATCATTACCGGCTGCAGGTAGAACCCCTAACGGTGGCCCATCAGATGATGGGGGCAGCTTTGCTGGCCTGTCTGCTGGGTTTTACGGTGCTGGCCTGGCGAATGCGAACCCAGGGGGAAGAAGGCCAGTGGATGGCCATGACCGCAGAAATGACCGGTGAGTGAATTTCATGCAAGATAGCGTTTTAGTCGACCGTCAGGCTTCCTACCAGAACCCGATGGGGGGGATCCCCTCTGAGCAGAGCCCATGTGCTCTGGGGTGCGAGCGCCAGGCGCTTGTCCAGGTTTTGCACAGCTACAGCCAGTTGGTGAAGCCCAAGATCATCGCCCTCTTGCTGATGACGACGGCTGGGGCCATGTGGATGGCAGGCAACACCGACCCGTTCAGGTTTTTCATCACCCTTTTGGGGGGAGGAATGGCGGCGGCGGCAGCCAACGTCATCAACATGGTGTATGACACCGATATCGATCGGATGATGGAGCGAACCCGCCATCGTCCCCTGCCTTCCGGTCGAATCCGGGCGCGGGATGCTCTGATTTTTTCGGGGATCCTAGCTTTGGCTGCCTTTGGGTTGTTGGCTATTTTCACCAACCTGCTGGCTGCCGGTTTGGCCATGGTGGGGATCCTGGTGTACGTGGGGGTCTACACCCACTGGCTGAAGCGCTCCAGCACGCAGAACATCGTCATCGGTGGAGCGGCAGGAGCCATCCCGCCTTTGGTGGGCTGGGCAGCGACCACAGGTGAGCTGAGTTGGGCTGCCTGGGTGATGTTTGCCATTATCTTTTTGTGGACTCCACCCCACTTCTGGGCTTTGGCCATTCTGAAGCGGGAAGACTACGCTCGCGCGGGGGTGCCGATGCTGCCGGTGGTCGCGGGCGAAAGGATCACTGCCGCGCAGATTTTGCTCTACGCGCTGCTGATGGTTCCGGTCAGCCTGTTGCTGGTTTACCCATTGGGAATGCTGGGATCCTTTTATCTGAGCGTCGCGGCGCTGCTGGGATCCCTCTTGGTTTGGAAGGCGGTGCAGTTGCTGCAGGATCCCTGCAATCGAGATCGGGCAGCCTCGCTCTTCACGTTTGCCAACCTATACTTGCTGCTGCTCTGTGGAGCCATGGGTCTGGATAGGTGGTCGTTAACCCACATCCTCTGGAGCCAGGCCACTGCGTCCCTCCAAGGGATTTACACCACCCTCATAGCGCTGGCCAGCTGACTTGCGCGAATGGGGGATCCCTGGGTTGATAACCCCCGTTGGCCAGCCGGTTTTTCCTCAAAATTGCGGCCCATTCTCAGAGAGTGACACTCCATACCGTGCAGGGTAAAATGAGCTGAACATTAGCCAAGCAAGACACACCCGGCCATGACCAATGAGGAGATTGAGACGCGATTTGTCCAGTTGGCCGAAGCTGTGACCAGGGTGGCCAATACAGTTGCCCAGGTTACCGATGCTCAGCTTGCCTTGCAGACTCTTTCGGGGCGTCTCGCTGAGGTTGTCCTGGAATTGCGGCAGGAAGTGCGGGAATTGCGGCAGGAGCTGAGAGAATTGAGGCAGCGGCAGGCTGAATCGGATCAACGCTTTGAGGTTCTCCTTCAGGAAATCCGCTTCTTAATCCGCCGTCAGGGAGAGGGGCAAGCGTGAGTTGGGAAATCGCCTGGTGGAAGCCCCTGAGATAGGTCAGGATCCTCTCCGTGGAAAGGGTGAAAACAGCGGAGGATCCCTTGCTGCCTAAGGTTTGCTCCCAAGCAGAATACTTTCATTATTTCAAACAGCAATGAAACGGCTTGCTGCGTCGATCCCTAACTCCCCTCTCCCAGGGGGAGAGAAGCCGGAGGTGAGGGAAGGCCGCCTTACAGGAGAGGAGTTGGGGGTAGATTTTGCCGAGCCTTTGTGGACACTTAAGAAGCCCAGAAGCCTTGCTGGACAGGACTGTCTGGGCTTGGGGAGATGTTGCTGAACCGTTTCGCAACGCATAGTCACTTATCTCACTGTCAAGGTGAAACAAACAACCGCTTGCTTCCTGCTAAGGCCTCCGGCCCGCTAGCGCAAGCAGTAGAAATAGATGGTAATAGAAGCCACGACTGCTATCGGCCCTCTGGGGATGGAGCTTAGCGGACTTGAACCGCTGACCCCTTCAATGCCATTGAAGTGCTCTACCAACTGAGCTAAAGCCCCAATCACTTGGCTTCGAGCCAGAATCCCGCTCAAGGATCCAACTTTCTACTCCATTCTACACCTGCAGCCTGTAGAAGCTGCCTTATTGGTAAAAAGTGCTGGGATCCCATACTAGATAAGGGGAGGATCCTTGTCAATAGTTTGGATGGCTCAACCGGGGGGAAGCAACAGTGGGGTTTGCTCGGCCCTCAGCCTTTTGTTGCCCGGCATCCCAGGAAGCCCGCAGGGTGGTAGAACGGAGTCAGTGGCAATTGAGGGGCCTGTGACACAAGAAACTCTGCTTAACCGCACTTTGGCAGCTTCTTTGCTGGTCGTCTGCCTTATCGCGGCCATTGTCGGGGGCACGCGCCCTGCCCCAGAGTCTACCCGAGGCGGGGTCGGTCTAGAGGCCGCACGGGGGGCGGATCGCATCGAGGTGGTCACCCTGGAAGGAGCGATAGGCAGCCCAGGGGGTTCGACTTTGGTAGGCCTGCCCACTTCTCCTGTGGAACAGTTGCGGGAGGCAGCACGGGATCCCTCTGTCAAGGCTGTATTGCTGCGCATCAACAGTCCCGGCGGAGCTGTGGGATCCAGCCAGGAACTCTACCGCGCCGTAACCGCTCTACACGGAGCAGGCAAGCCGGTGATCGCTATCCTAGAAAACATTGCTGCCAGTGGGGGGTACTACGTGGCCAGCGCTGCCGACAAAATCTATGCCAACCCTGGCACCCTGACCGGCAGCATAGGGGTTATCATCAGCGGCCTCAGCTTTGGTAAGTTGCTGGAGAACTACGGCATAGAGCCGCAGACCTTCAAAACCGGCGAGTACAAAGACCTTCTCTCTCCTTTCCGCAGTGCCACTCCTCAAGAGCAGCGCCTTCTGCAAAACTTGGTGGAGGATACCCTCGAGCAGTTCATTCGCGATGTGGCCCAAGGACGCCAGCACTTGCCAGAAAAGGCAGATGAGGTGCTGGAAGCAGAGATGATCGCGCGACGGCAGAGCTTGGATGAAGCCCGGGTGCGACAATTGGCCGATGGACGCATCTTCACCGGGGCGCAAGCTGTGGAGGTGGGCTTGGTGGATGCTTTGGGGGGCTACACCGAAGCGGTGGAGGATCTGCGGCGCATGACCGGGGATCCCTCTTTGTCACCGGCGGGTGAGGGAGAGGGTTTCCAACGAGTCCTGCGACGACTGTTGAGCCAGGGATTGTCCTCGCAAAGACAAGCCGCTTGGCTGGGCCGGCTGTTGGAGAGCAACGAGGCTGTTGGGATCCCAGACGTGCCGCTGCTGTGGATGGCGCCCGAGTGGACTTTGCGCTAAACCTAAATCTAATCAGGACGGGTTTTGGGTGTGGGGGGTGAACGGTGAATCGAGAACCGGTCGCGCCGGCGGCGCAGGGCACTTTGAGAGCGGCTGCTCTGGGAGTGCAGGGGAATGGATCCCAGAGGGCAAATCCCTCGGCGGAGCTGGATTGCGCGATTGACCTGGAGCTGTTGACCAGTCGGGCTTGGGTGGAAATTGACGCGGCCCAGTTGCGGGAAAATCTGCGGCTATTGCAGGCTCGCCTGTCGCCGGATACGGAGATCTGGGCGGTGGTGAAGGCCAATGCCTACGGGCATGGAGCACAGTTGGTGGCTCCCGTGGCTGTTGCGGCTGGTGCCAAGGGGCTGTGTGTGGCCACCCTGGCCGAAGGGATCGAGTTGCGGCAAACGGGGCTGCAGGCTCCGATTCTGGTGTTGGGAGCTTTGAATACCTGGGCAGAACTACAGCAGGCCATGGCAGCCCGGTTGGAGGTCAGCCTCACCTGTGCAGAGCAAATCCCGCTGATGTGTCAGGTAGCCCGTTGGGCCGGGCGCCCCATCCCGGTGCATGTCAACGTGGATACGGGTATGACCCGTTTGGGGATCCCCTGGAAGGAAGCAGCAGCCGTGTGGGGGCAGATTTGTCGGATCCCGGAGCTGGAGGGCTGTAGCTTGTTTTCCCATCTGGCGACGGCGGACGAGCCCCATTCTCCGGTCATGGAACAGCAGCACGCCCGCTTTGCCCAGGTGGTGGAACAGATCCGTCAAGCCGGGGATCCCTTGCCGGCGCTGCATCTGGACAACTCAGCTGCCGCTCTGGCCCATCTCCACTACTCCCGTGTGCGCCTGGGACTGGCCCTCTATGGCTTGTCGCCTGCCCCCCACTTGCAACTGCCGGGTCTGCAGCCGATTCTGCGACTCAAGGCGCGGCTGACCCACATCCAAACTGTGCCTGCCCAGACCGGAGTGAGCTATGGACATCGCTACATCACCTCTCGCCCCAGTCGCATTGCCACTCTGGCCATCGGCTATGCGGATGGGATCCCACGGCGGCTTTCCGGCTGGCTGCGAGGATGGGTGCGCGGCGGCCTGATCCAACAGGTGGGCACGATCACGATGGATCAGTGCATGTGGGATGTAACCGAGAGGCCGGATATCCAGGTGGGGGATGTGGTGGAACTGCTGGGCCCGAATCTGGTGAATGTGGGTTTATCCGTGCAGGATTGGGCCGATCAGTTGGGTACTATTCCCTATGAGTTGCTGTGTGGGCTTTCTGCCCGTCTGCCGAGAGTGTTGGTTAACCCTCTGGGGTTTGATGATGGCTGACAGGACAGATCCGATTGCCTCAGCACACCCAAATACATCAAGCCCAGATAGGAGCGGGCCAGAGGCTGTTCGCGTCAGCAGCAGGGGATTTGGCTTGACTTGTCAACAGAGAATAGAGCAGCATCGAAGGTAATCGAGAGCACTCCTGCTCCCTGAAAGACAGGGGCTTGGCGGCGGGTTCGATTCACATCAGGAGGTAGCGATGGCGGAGGAACATAAGCCTCTGAAGGGCCTGGAAAATCAAATGGAACGGGCTGTTCTGGAGATGGTCAACGACATCCTGCTGATGGAGAGTCAGCAGCGCTACTGCTTCTGTGAGAAATTCTGTAACGATGCTGCCGCCCTGGCCTTGAACAACCTCAAACCTCGCTACGCCACCAGTTTTCACGGCTCTCTCCACACTTTGGAAGCCATTCAAGCGGATCAGGAGTTGCAGAGGCTGATCCGATTGGAGGTGGTGAAGGCCATGGAAAAGGTGGCGGCCAATCCCCGTTGCCCGGAGCCTGAATGTCCTTTGCTGCTGCGCGACGCCGAGACGATAGAGTTAGAACTGGCCCCTAGCGACAATTGAAGGAATGGCTCTGATGGAGCTGCGCTCCGCTGGCGCGAACGTTTCCCCTTCGCCGGTGGCCTTTCTTGGCCCTGCTGGAACCTACACAGAGTTGGCAGCTTTGCTGGCCTGCCCTGAGCAGCCTCACCTGCACAGCCAGGGATCCCATCCCTTGGTGCCCTACCCAACGATCAGCGCCTGTTTAGAAGCGGTAGCTGTCGGCCAGCAACAATGGGCGGTGGTGCCGGTGGAAAACTCCGTAGAGGGCGGGGTTTCGATGACCTTGGATGCCCTGTGGCAACTGGAGGGGCTAGGGATCCGGCAGGCGCTGATCCTGCCCATTCGCCATGCCCTCATCGGACGTGCCTCGCGGTTGGAGCAAATTGAGCAGGTCTACTCCCACCCGCAAGCTTTGGCCCAATGTCAGGCTTGGCTGAGATCCCATCTGCCCCAGGCCACTTTGATCCCAACCCGCTCGACCACCGAAGAATTGGATCGCCTGCAGGAGCAGCCCAGCGCCGCCGTCATCGCCTCAGAACGAGCTGCCACCCTCTACCAACTGCCGGTCTTGGCCTGCCCGATCAACGATCACCCCGATAATTGCACCCGCTTTTGGGTCATTGGCCGTGCGCCACTTTCCCGTTTGGGTCAGCAGGATGGAGCCCTGGCCAATCCTGCTTCTCCGGGGGGATCCCATACTTCCTTGGCCTTCAGCCTGCCCCACAATGTGCCGGGAGCACTGCTGAAACCTCTGCAAGTGTTTGCGGAGCGAGGTTTAAACATGTCCCGTATTGAGTCGCGCCCCACCAAAAAATCGGCAGGGACTTATGTCTTTTTTGTCGATCTGGAGAATCCTGTTGGCCAGCCCTATCTGGATGCCGAGGTGATTGCGGCGCTGGAATCGATTGCCGAAACCTTGAAGCTCTTTGGCAGCTACCCTGTGCATGACCTCTGCAAACAAGGTGCTCTATCCCAAACAGCAGGATCCCTGTCCCCTGAGGGGAAAGCGCGTCCAACGTAGACACGCCTTTCAAACCGTTGCATTATCTGGGTTCTAAGGCCCGAAAGTTGGGAGTGACATTAGTTTGAAGAGGGATCCCTGCTGGGGTGCTTGAGATCGGTCAAATCGTTGAGGCGGCGCAGGATCCCCCATCCCTGTAGGGCTTCCAGCAGGGCTTCCCGCACGACGGCTACCGTTTCTTGGTCGAGGGCCAACCGCAGATAATCCACCGCCAGCCGGGTTTGCTCGGGATCCAAGTGGGACATTAAGCTCTGCAAGCGGCGAACGCCCGCCAGCCGTCTGAAGGGATCGGGAGAGGCAACGTCGCTGAGATCGCGCTCCAATTGAGACCGTTGCCGCTCTTGTCGGCGGCTGAGCCACTCCCCAAACAGCAGCGACAACAAGGCTAGGGTGGCCAATCCCTGTAAAATGGCGCCGGTGGCCAGCCAACGCTGGTTGGATTCCGCCCAGATGGAGACAAGGGTGTAGGTGCCGAAGGTGGCGGCTGCTCCCGAACCAATTGCCAGCAAAAGCGAGCGATCCGCCTGACGAAACCAAGCTCGCCACTCCCGCCAGCGGCGGTTGAACTCAGGGCTGCGCATCCCCTGTAGCCCCAACATCACCAAGGTACCCACCCCCAAAGAAAGAGCCAGCCGCCCGTTCCAGAAGGCCAGCCCCGCCAATGCCAAGCCCGACAGGGCCAGAACCCGCCATTGCGGCCCTGCTAGGATCCACAGAGCAACTTGGGATCCCGTCTCCACTGCCCCACGCCCCACCCGCTGCAGATACTCTGACCAGGATCCCTGGCCGGAAGAAGGGCGACCCGATTGATGTTTCACCGATGGCAACTCCCAAAACTCGGCCCTATCTG
>NZ_JANSIG010000109.1:0-8645 GCF_047461975.1 Synechococcus sp. R55.3
ACGATGAGGGCTTCCGGCCAACTCCAACCGCCCAGCCGGTGCCCCTGCTGGTAAAACAACGACAGCCCAAACAGAGCCGATCCCAACCCACCCAAACTGCTGAGGCTGGCAAAGAAAAAATTGGCGCGGTACTCCATTTCCGCCGCAATTGAGGTGCTCCAGAACAGCCACAACACCCGCAGATAGCGCGTCATCTTAGGAATCGGTCTTCCACTTACGGTAGCAGCGAGCAGTAATGAAGTAGGGGTGAAATATCTCTAAAAAGTGGCTTTGTAAAACCCGGAAAAACTCCTCAATCCTTTGCGGATCGTCCAGATGAAAAGGAAACTCGCCGTTAAACCCCTTGAAGAAATACCAGTTGATCAACAGCCTACCTTGCGGCTGTAGCCAACCATAAAACTGCCGCAACTGCTCTGCCGGACTTGGCAAATGCTCTATCACATCAAAGCAGAGGATTGTATCCAACTGCATCCCTTCTGGGAAGGTTTCTGGACAGTGGATCCGCTCTTTTAGGCCCAACTTCTCGGCCCGCAGCCGCACCAGTTGTCGATGCACAGGGTTGATGTCCCAAAAGATGACCCGCTCCACCGCCCCACAAAGGGCTGCCCCAATCGCATGGGTGCCAATGCCGCCGCCAAAATCCAGCACCAGCCCGCGGGCATGATCCGCAACCAGGCGTAAGGTATCGCCGATGTAGTCGGTGCTGCTCAGGTGCCAAGCAGCCAAGTCCAGCAAATAGGCGGATCCCACCTGATCCCGATAAAACGCATCTGCCCGATCCCAGCCAAAGTCTCGCCGGCCCAACTCCGCCAATTCTTGCTGCCCTGCCCGCAGCCTCTCCCGCAGATCGGCAGCCGCAAGGCCCAGGAAGGATCCCAGATGGTCTTCTAGGTCAAAGGCATTTTGCCAGTAGCCGCTCAGCGCAGGTGGAATGGGGGGCACAGCAATCAGAGCTCGATCATCTGCTGAATTCGGGGCAGGGAATCAGGCGGCGGTAAAGTCGCCGTTTTTTTTCGGGATCTCTTCCGAGGTTTTCTTCTGGGATCCCAGCAGGGCCCTGTGGTCGCCGGGGGATAAAGGCTTTAACAGACCGGCCAGGGTTTCGGGAGTGAGGCGGTCGGTGCTCTCCACAATTGCCGTCACATTCGGGCCAAAGCCTATCTTATCCAACAACTCAAGGCGATGGGACAAAACCCGTTTCCCATTGACGAATAGGCCGTTGGTGCTGCGGCCAGATCCAGAGCCGCCATCGAACACCACATAGCCATATCCAACCCGGTTCTCATCGGGAATGCGGATGATCAACGCATGCTTGCGAGAGACGCAAGGGTCGTAAAGGCGAATGTGGTTGTTCACTGCCCGGCCTACCGAGTAGTAAATGTTGTCCAGGACAACACCGCGCCGACCCATCTGATCGGTGAAGATCAAGACCAGGTGAGCAGGGTTGGGTTGGGCAGCAGAAGCGTTCATGCTATGGGTGCGCTCGGCGTGGTTGAGGTGTTGGAAACGGCAGCCCAAGGACGGCCAGGCAACGAAGCTGCAGTTAACCCCAGAATGAGGACTTCCCCCTCTTATCGCCCGCCATCGGCTCAAATCATACACCACCATCTTATTTGACATTCTCCCCCGCCTGAAGCCGGGGGATTCTTTCTCAGGTTGCAGAATGACTCCTGCTTACTGAGCTACACCGGGTATGGGGTCGAAACCTCAACCCGATGGGGGATGCCATCACCCCAACTACTGGGACATCAAACTGCCCCAGATACTTTCGTCTCAGATTTACCGACCCTACGCCGTCGCGGTGAAACCGAAAGCCACAAGCCCGGCAATGATACTCCCTACCCCTGGGCTTGTGGAGCATGTGGCAACGCGGGCACTTCTGCGAGGTGTACCGTTCCTCTTGCAACACCACCCACATCCCCAACTTCTCTGCCTTGTAGGTGAGCAGCCGCCGCACCTGTCCCGACAGCATTTGGTGGATTTTCTGGTTCGCTACCTTGTTGTACTGGGCCGACCGCCGGATATCCCGGATGTCCCCAATCACAACCGTCTGCACGCCTCGCCTGTGGAGCGTGGAGACAAGCCTGGTCGTTTGCTTGTGTAAAACGTCCGTAATCTGTCTACGCAGCCTAGCTAACTGACGCTGCTTGGAACGAACTAACCGCTTCCAGCGCCGCGAGCCTCTCTTCTTGCGAGCCATTAGCCTGGAGAGCTTGCCCTTCAGCTTGTTCTGGTAACGCCTTTGGGAACGCAGTAACCGCCCGTTAGCTATAAAAGTTGCCCGACCGTCGTGAGCAGTAGCTAAATGCACTTCCCCTAAATCGACACCTGCTACTTCCCCAGCCTTTGCCGTTACTTCCCCTTCCGGCCTACTTAACTCGTAGCAGGCCCGCAACTCGTACTGCTTGCCGTCCCAGCCGATTTCTACCTGCACCGGTGTATCCCATGCCCAAGGAATAACCACAGGCGGGTTGGTCTTGCCGTTGGAAAGAACTAACTTCCCACCCCGAACCCTAATGGCAGAGGACTTCCAGATGACCTTGAAGTAGCGCCGCCGTCTTTTGGGGGGCTTGGCGTTGGGATCCGTTTTACGACGCTTGTACCAAGACTTCAGAGAAGCAAAGAAACTTTGTACCACTGCATCGGCACTATGGGCGTGAAGTTCGTTTCCACTACTGTTGGGAAACCAGCGCATCAAACTCGAGGGCTTTAACCACAAGCCTTTCTTGCGTGCCACTCGCCAAAAGGAAACCAAGGTCTTGGAGTATAGCTCGCCCGCGGCTAAAGCCAGATGCTGCAGTTGCTCTGAAAACCCCAACTTTAGCTTCCGAGCAAAATACATCGGAAACCCTACTCGTGCTAGCCGGATTTTAGCAAAAAGCCGCCCTACTCGCGTCAGCGGGCCGTAGGCCCTAGGGCGGGGCTTGAACCCAGTTTTTTGGTCAACTCATACCGACAGCGTCCTCTACTTCCCCTGCCTCTCAAGGGCAGAAAGGCCCAAAAGATGGGCGCGTTGCAAAAATGACAACTGATCCAGAACAAGCTGGTCTGGTTTTTACAGTCAATTCAGTTGAGGGTGAGACGGCATTACAGGTGAGATGGCATGGACGCAGACCTCAAATCGCAAAAGGCTTTCTTGGAGCTAGCCTGCAAGGAAGGCTAGGATCCTTATACTATGGGGGTAATGATCTCCAGCCGCTCCTTTAACCGCACCGTGCCAGCATGTATACCATTTCCGACTTTGACCGCCTGATCCAGTTTCTCCCGGTGGAGATCCGCCCTGAAGTGCAGATCGAGATCGGCACCCCCGACCAGTCTCGGATTGTGCAGCCGCTGTGGCGCTTTCCCTGGCAGAAATACTCTCGCTTCGCCATTGACCTCAGCCGTTGGCAGAAGCTGAGCCCTGACCAGCAGAAGATCTACTTCCTGCGAGAAGCGGTGATGGCCACAGAGCTGGCTTTGGGGGATAACTGGTCGGCGTTGTTGCTGTATCCCGCCTTGATCGGGGCCGGCAGCATGGGCATTTTGGTGGAGCTGCAGATGGGAGACAACCTCGGTGTTGGCCTAGCAGCCGGGTTGGCCGCTTCGGCGGTGTTTCTGTTGCGCAAAGCGGAAAAGGGGCAAAAAGCACAAGTTGCAGCCGATGAATTTGCCGTGCGCTACGCCTCGCAAAACGGCTACAGCTCCGAGCAGGCCGCTGCCATCCTGCTGAGTGCGTTGCAACAGGTGGCCATGCTGGAAGATCGCGTTAAAAATGACTACGACACCACCATGCGCCGCCGCAACCTGGAGTTTTTGGCGCAGCGGGGCCTGGGATCCGGCACTCTAACCATCAACCCCAAGTACCGCAACAAAGGCCAGAGCTCCAACCCCAATCCTTACCAAAACCCCTTCCAGCGCTGAGTCTTCAAGGCATGCGCAGTTCCCCTTCTACTTCTAGGCGGGTGTAGGGGCCGACGTTGAGGAAGCGCTCCCCCAGCATCTCGGCGGCGGCAGGTTGGATCCAGCCCATGCGCTGCAGCAGGTGCAAAGCCAAAGCATATTTGGCCCGTGCAGCTCCATCCTGAACCTTGATGGCCAGGCCCATGCCTTCCCCTACCCGGCCAATGCATTGGATCCCTTCAGCACCCGATTTGCTCACCAGATCCCCTTGAGTAGCCCGCATCAACTCCGTGTCGAAACACCCCTGTCCAGCCACCATCTCCGGGTGATGGGTCATGGCCCGTGCTACCGATTCCAAGTCGGGCCGCTCGCCGGCGGTCAGTTGGGCGAATAGGGAGGCCAGGTGATTCAGTTGCAGTTGGTAGGTGGGCACCCCACAGTCATCCCGCGCAAACAAAAACTCTTCCGAGGGCATTTGCAGCAAATCCGCCAGCTTGGCCCGCACCAGGGCTTGCACCGGATGCTGCCGCTGGGCGTAGTCTGACAAGGTCCAGTTTTGGGCGCGGCTGGCCACGAGCATGCCAGCATGTTTGCCGGAGCAGTTGTGGCACAGGGGGCTGGGCTTGCCGGGTGGGGTGGGGCAGACCAGCAAATCGGGAGACAGATCGGCCCGCCACAGTATACTGAACACCTGCCGCGCATGAGCCGTGGTGCCCTGATGGGATCCGCACATGATGGCAATATCTTTCTCAGTGAGGCGGTAGCGCTCGCGGATGCCGGTGGAGAGCATGGCCAGCGCTTGGAAAGGCTTGAGGGCAGAACGGGCAAAGACGGGGGTGGTGCTGTTGCCGGCCATGGCCAGAGAACGCCCGCGGCTATCGGCCACGACAGCTTGGCAATGATGGATAGATTCGGTCAACCCCTCCCGCAAGACATGGATTAAGAGTTCGGGGGCGGTGGAACGATTCTCAAATGACATGAAAACCTGGGAAAGGGCTGACGAAGCTGGGAAAGAGGGTGTGTACTCTTCAAATCATACGCGCAGATCCTACGCGAGAAGTTGGCGGGATCCCCTAAAGTAGCAAAATGGAACCCTTCCGCTCGGATCCCTGACCTCTGCCATGTCCTCCAATCCCCTGGTGTTTTTGGTCTGTCACGGCAGCCGGGATCCCGATTATCAGCAGGCTTTGGCAGATTTGTTGGCCCGGGTGCAGCAGCAGCTGGCTCCCCAGCCGGTGGAGCTGGCCCAGTTGGAAGGTCAGCCTCTCACCCTGGCCGAACAGATTCAGGGACGGCTGGCAGCTTGGCTGGGCGCAGGCCGATCTCCCAATCAGGTGGTGCTGCTGTCACTGTTTATGGGGGGGGGATCCCACGTGGAAGAGGATTTACCGGCTGCGGTGAAGCAGGTTCAAGCTCGCTGGCCGCGCCTGCCCATCCGGTTAACACCCCCCATTGGCCAGCACCCGGCCCTCCTGGATCTGTTGGTGGCTCGCATTCTGGCTCCACAGCCCTCTTGCTCTGCAAAGCTCAGGCAATCCGGCGAACGGGCAGATGCCTGGATTGTGCTTGGCCATGGCAGCCGTCTGCCGGGGTTTGCCGCCCAGCTCCAAGCAGGGATCCAAACTGTGCAACGGCGCTTGCCCGAGATCCCCTTGCATGTGGCTTTTGCTGCCCAGTCCCCCACCTTAGAAGCGGTCGTGATCCATTGCTTGCGCCTTAGCCAGTGCCGTCTACGGGTGCTGCCGTTTTTTCTCTTTCCAGGCGGTCTGCTGCGCGCCCTACAAGAACAGGCTCAGCGATTACAGCGGGAATGGCCTCTGCTCCAAATCCAGGTGGAGCCGCCCCTCTGGCGGGATCCTCAACTGATGCAGGCCATTGTGGAGACACTCCAGGCTTTTAGCCCGGCGCTGGAATAGCCGAATCTTTCCCGTTCCCTCAAAATGGATATTTCCAACAGCAATGACGCGACCAGGACTTGAGATGGGCAAAGTGTATTTGGTGGGGGCAGGGCCTGGGGATCCAGGGCTGCTGACGGTGAAGGGAAAGGCGCTACTCGCCCACGCGGATGTGGTCATCTACGATGCTCTGGTGGGATCCTCCATCCTGGAGCTGATCCCGCCGACGGCAGAACGGATCTATGCTGGCAAACACTGCGGCGCTCACACCTTGCCCCAGGAGCAGATCACAGCCTTGCTGATGGAGAAAGCTCGGACAGCAGCCGTGGTGGTGCGGCTCAAAGGGGGGGATCCCTTCATCTTTGGGCGAGGCGGCGAGGAGATGTTGGCTCTGGTGCAGGCCGGGATCCCAGTGGAGGTGGTGCCGGGAATTACGGCGGGCATTGCCGCCAGCGCCTATGCCGGGATCCCTCTCACCCATCGCGACCTCAGCTCCTCAGTTGCTTTTGTTACCGGACATGAGGCGGCAGGGAAATACCGCCCTCAGGTCAATTGGCGGGCTTTGGCCGGGGCGGTGGAAACCCTGGTGATCTACATGGGCATGCACAACCTCAGCCACATTGCCGCTGAATTGTTGGCCGGAGGGAAAGCTCCCGATACCCCGGTTGCCCTGATCCGCTGGGGCACCACCCCTGAGCAAGAGGTTCATCTGCTCCGCCTGCAGACTCTGGTTGGACAGCCCTCGCCCGTAGCACCGCCTTCAATTGTTGTGGTGGGAGCGGTGGTCAGCCTGGCCAGCTTGTTGCCCACTTTGCGTCCGCCAGTCTCGTATTGCTCCGCAGCGCTTGCGCAACCGGAATCTCCATGAACGCCTTCTTTCGCAAGTTGGGTGCCCTCTTCTCCGCCTACTACGCCTACATGCTGGAGTACCGGGCCGAGCTGATCCTGTGGGTGCTGGCCGGATCCCTGCCCCTGATCATGATGGGGGTGTGGAGCGAGGCAGCCCGCTCAGGAGACTTCTCGCTGTCTGCTCTGGAGTTCATCCGCTACTTTCTGGCGGTGTTCCTGGTGCGCCAGTTCACCATCGTCTGGGTCATCTGGGACTTTGAGCGAGAGGTGGTCGAAGGCAAATTATCTCCTCGCCTGTTGCAGCCTCTGGATCCCGCTTGGCACCATGTGGCCAGCCACCTGATGGAGCGCTTGGCCCGTCTCCCCTTTACCCTGGTTTTAATCGCCCTTTTCTTCGTCCTCTACCCCCGTGCCTTTTGGATCCCCTCTTGGGCCCAGGCGGGGCTGGGATCCCTGGCCATTCTCCTGGCTTTTGCCCTGCGCTTTCTCATGCAGTACACCCTGGCGCTGCTGGCCTTTTGGGTGGAACGGGTGACGGCCTTGGAGCAATTCCATTTTTTGGTGTACTTGTTTTTCTCGGGGGTGATCGCTCCTCTGGAGGTGTTCCCACCACCCGTGCGCCAGCTCTTGGCCTGGACACCCTTCCCCTACCTGGTGCATTTTCCCGCCAGCCTCTGGGCAGGGATCCCGGTGGATATCCTGGGCGGCTTTGGCATGGGCCTGGCCTGGGCGGGCCTGTTTTGGCTGGCCAATCGCTGGTTATGGCGCAAAGGCTTGCAACAGTACTCGGGAATGGGAGCTTAGAGGCCCAGGTTCAGTCCCTCATTTCACAGCTACCGTAGTCTTCAGCTTTCAACCAGGCCACCCTTGAAACCACTATCATGGGTTCAGTCTCCGTAGCCAAATGACGAATCCTGTCCGTCTCCCTAAAATAGCGACAGATAACAGGTGAATAGCGCTTTACCCTTTTCCTTGACAGCCTCCTCGAGTCCTCATGAAGCGTGTACTGGTCGTAGATGACGATCCCCTCTCCCTGAAGGTGCTGAGCCGCCACCTGACTCAGCATGGCTATCGGGTTTCTACAGGCGCTTCGGGTGTAGAAGGGTTGCGTCTGTTTGCCCAAGAGCAGCCGGATGTGGTGGTTTCAGATGTGGTGATGCCGGAAATGGACGGCTTTGAGTTTTGCCGACAACTGCGCCAACAGCGCGGCGGCGAGCTCGTCCCCTTCATTTTTCTCTCTTCGCGGGGAGAGATCGATGACCGGGTTCAGGGCTACGAGCGGGGGGCGGATGACTACATCATCAAGCCCTTTGAACCCCTGGAGTTGGTGGCCAAAATCGAGGCCCAGATTGAACGCTCCCGCCGCACCCAATCGGAAATTCTGCGGCTAATCCAACAGCAGTCCCAGCCAAAACCGGAAGCGGCCCCCCGACCCACTCCACCCGAATTGCCCCTGACCCCTGCTGAGGAGCGGGTCTTTCGGGAAGTCATTCGCGGCTTCACCAACAAGCAAATCGGCGAGAAGCTGTTCATCAGCCCGCGCACCGTGCAAACTCACCTGACCAACATCCTCAGCAAGCTTTCTTTGGAAAATCGCTCGCAACTGGTGCGTTTTGCCTACGAACGGGGCTACACCGCCGAAGAGGAGCCGGGCCAGAAGGGATCCCTTTCAGGCCAGGTGTAGCCTCAAAACAGCACGTGGCGCTTTTCGCACCCGACAGGGGATCCGCTCCTTGCCCAAGCGGACAAATGCCTCGTAGCGATGGCAACCGGAGAACCCATAATACTCCCCTTCCACTTCCAAAACCTCAATGGGCTCCTGCAGACCGATTGCTTCGATAGAAGCCATCAGCGCCCGAACCTTATCCGGATCCGTTTGCCGCGGCAAAGGGCGGCGAATTTGGGCAAGGGGAATCTCGCGAATCTGCGCCATGTTGAACTTTCTGATACATTTACGCTGAACACTGCTGAACATCACTGTTCAACTATGCAGCGATAGCATTCTGTTTGTTTCCAAAC
>NZ_JANSIG010000110.1:0-8403 GCF_047461975.1 Synechococcus sp. R55.3
CGGGGCACGAAGTTGTTGTCTGCAGTAACTTCACCGGCAAAAATGTGGACGTGGCGAGTGGTGCATTTCAGCATTGCGATGGCTCCGCTCCGGATCTAACCTGATAAACAGCGTATCACTACCTAGCGCTTGTGGGGGATCCGCTATTTGCCCTCGACTTGTTCCGGCCCTCTCTATGTCTGCTGTTAATGTCTGCTGTTATTCCCCAACTGGAACGCCTGCACATAGAGGTGACCAACGTTTGCAACTTTAAGTGCGAGTTTTGTCCAGATGGGATCATGCAACGGCGGCGGGGGCACATGGAGCCCGCTCTGCTGGAGCAGATTTTGGAGGAAGTAGCGGCAACAGGGCTGGCCCGCGTGATGGCTTTTCACCTGATGGGGGAGCCGCTGCTCTACCCATACCTTTTCGAGGGTATTCGCAGGGCCGCTGAGCTTGGCCTTCGCCTGCACCTGACCAGCAACGGCAGCACCTTTGCCCTCTGGCCGGAGCACATTGAAAAGCTGAACCGCAGCCCCTTTGCTAAGCTAACCATTTCCCTGCAAACTCCCGATCCAGTCACCTTCAGCATTCGCGGAGCACCTCCCCGCCTCACGCCGGAGCGCTACTTTGCTGGGATTACCCAATTTCTGCAGGTGCACTTGCGCTCCTCCAGCCCTACGCAGGTGCATCTCAAATTCCTGGATACTAGCCCCCACCCGTTTTTGGTGCCGCATAAGGCTCTTTCGGTGATCGATTCTGCACAGCAGATGCGCGCTCAGCTCTCGGCTTGGGCCAGACGAGCTTTGCAAGGGATCCCGGATGCACCGGCTCTCGATTGGGTAGAAGCCCAGATTGCTACTTACCGACCGGGCCGCTGGCAGCAGATCCGCATCCATCCCCGCTTGGTTTTGGAAACGTTTCCCTTGGACAGTTGGGGCAACGTGGAGACAGACCGGGTAATCCCAGCTCGCTGGGGATACTGCAATGGCGCTTCCGGTCAGGCGGGGATCCTCTACGACGGCACGGTGGTGCCCTGTTGCAAGGACTATGAAGGGCAAATCCCGCTGGGGCAAGTGACGCTGGGGGGATCCCTGGCCGAGATTTTGCGGGGCCAACCGGCCTGTGCGCTGCGGCGGGGGTTCAATCGTCTGCAGGTGAACCATCCCGTTTGCCAGCGCTGTATGGGTGGAGACACTTGCATCAAAGCCTTGGCCAGACAAGTGGGTTCCGTTGTCTACTTCAAGGTGTATCGGCCTTGGAAACAGAGGCTGGATCCCGGTTGGGGACAAGTGTAGACAGTTTCGGGAAAAGTCAACGCCCCACAGCAGCGGTTTCCCTGCCGTGGGCATAGCAACAACGTGACTTTCTTTCGTGATTTCTTCTAAGGGGCTCAAGCCTTGGGAGGGAGTTCCAAGGCCAGCGGCCCCAGCAAGCCCTTGCGGTAGTCGTTGAGAACTTGCCGTGCCGCCCGCTGGGGATCCCCTTGATACCGCCGCTCGGCCAACTCCTGCACTGCAGCACCACCGGGAGGGATCGGATCCGGCCAACCGTAGCGCCTTTGTAGGAGAGATCGGGCTTGGGGCTGCACCCTCAGCACGTGATCCAAAAAGTAGGCCGCCACCCGTTCGGGATCGTAGGCCGCTTCGCCGATGTCATCGCAGATGGCCAACAGAGAAGCCGCCTGTTGATCCGGCAGAGAGGGCGGTAGGATGCCCGGCGAGTCCAACAGATCCAACTCTCCCCCCAGCCGCACCCACCGCAGTTGCCGCGTCACTCCAGGACGTGCTGCGCTCTCGGCTGCCCGCCGCCCCAAAAGCCGATTCAGCAGAGCAGATTTGCCCACATTGGGAAAGCCCACCACCACCGCCCGAACGGCCCGCGGTCGCATGCCCCGCTGTTGACGCCGCGTGTTGACCGATTGCCCCAAGTGCAAGACCGCCTGCTTGAGGCGATTCACCCCTTCTCCTGAGCGGCCATTGGTGGGATAGACAGGGATCCCTTGCCGTAAAAAATACTCCTGCCAAGCTTTCAGATCCCTGGCCTCAATGCAGTCCACCCTGTTCAGAGCCAAAAGACGAGGTTTTTCCCCCAGCCACCGGCCCAGCTCAGGATGACGGCTGGCCGAAGGGATCCGCGCATCCAACACCTCGATGACCGCATCCACTCGCTGCAACTCTTCCCGCAACTGGCCGATCGCCTTGGCAATGTGGCCGGGATACCACTGGATGGCCGGAGAACTCATGCCGCCAGAATCCTAGAAGTGGACAGCAGAAATCAGCAGTGGGATCCAATCTAGCCCGATTCCCCAAAAGAGGCTCAACCTGCCCACCGAGGTAGCCAATAATACAATGTGGACGCGGCTGGGATCTTTATTTCATGGACAAGCTAATGTTAAGGCGTGTAACAGAGGGAAGGTTATGGTCAAGCGCGTGCGGTTGGATCCCATTGCCCAAGTGTCTGAAATCGCCACCAACAGCAATTTGCTCTCGGTACTGTTGCAGGAAGAGCTGAATGTGTTGAAAGAGTGCGGCGGGCGCGGCCTCTGTGCCACCTGCCATGTGTACGTTAAGGAAGGGATGGAGTCTTTGTCTCCGGTGAGCAAGCGGGAGCAGCGCACCCTGGAGGCGATCACCACCTGCAAGCCCAACTCCCGCCTGGCCTGCCAAGCGCGCGTGCTGGGGGAAGGGGTGGTGGTGGAATTGCCTGCCGGGATGTACATCAATGCTTTTCAGGATATCGAGGCGTTGATCGGTCGGCGGGCCGAACAGCCGCTTTTGCACCCTGTAACCGGCGCCATTTTGGTGCAGGAGGGTAAGCTGATCACCCGCTCGGTGCTGGAATCGGTGAAAGGGCTGGATCTGGATATCCAAGAAGCGTTGGCTCGGAGCAGCCAGGAGTTTTGAAATTGTGATCGCGACAGCGGGCCGGAGTCCTTTCCCATCCTTTAGGCCAGTTTGAGCCACTTGGCCACCCCATCTATACAGAGAGCATTCTTGGGCCTTGGGCACTCCATCATGACAAGGCATTTTCCTTCCTAATGATGAGCTGATGATGAGATGAGTACCCCTATGCCCCCTGTGTTTCTTGGGATCGATCTGGGCACTTCTGGGATGCGGGTGGTGGCCCTCTCAGAACAAGGAGAGGTGGTGGCCAAAAGCGAGCGCCGGTGGGATCCCCCAGAGACCAATCCAGGCCGCTGGTTGCGAACCCTGAAAGCCCTTCTGGGACAACTAACCGCGCAACTGGGGGATCGGTATTCCATTGCCGCTCTGAGTGCGTGCAGCACTTCCGGCACCATTCTGCCGGTGGATGGTCGGGGCATGCCGTTGGAACAGGCGTGGCTGTATTCCGACCCGCGGGGCCAGGCTCAGGCCAAGCAATTGGGGATCCCTGCCAGTTGGGGCCTCAGCCGTTGGCTGTGGTGGGCGGAAGCCCATCCTGATCAGTATCGAGACAGCTACCTGGCCCATCCGGCGGACTTTTTGCTGAGCCAACTGGGGGGGCGCAAGCTGGTTACCGATCACACCCACGCCCTCAAAAGTGGCTTTGACCTGGAGACCTACACCTGGCCTCAGGAGTGGTTGGCGCGGCAGGGCCTTGATCCTAAGCATTTCCCCGAGGTGGTGTCGCCGGGAACGGGTTTGGGAACGGTGCGAGCAGACTGGGGATTGGGGCCGGAAGTGCTGATCGCGGCAGGGATCACGGATGGCTGTGCCGGGCAATTGGCAGCAGGGGCCACCCGCTTAGGTCAGGTTTCCACCAGCTTGGGCACAACCCTCATTTTCAAGGCCAACAGTCCGGATCCCATACAAACCCCAAGCATCTATTCCCATTTGCACCCGGACTGTGCTCCACACCACTGTCGCGAACGAACGGTTTGGTGGCCGGGAGCGGCTTCCTTTTGTGGAGGCGGAGTTTTGCCCCATTACTTCCCTGGCGGCAACTTGCAAGTGCTGGATCAGCAAGCCCAGGCTTATCTGCCCACTGGGCTGGTCAGCTATCCCCTTTGTCAGCCGGGAGAACGTTTTCCCATTGTCGATCCCCGGTTTGCCGGGTTCTTGCCGGAGGCAGAAGAGGGATCCCCCCGTTTTTATGCTGCGTTGTTAGAGGGGGTAGCCATGGTCGAGCGGCTGGGGCTGGAAACGTTGGCGGCTCAAGGGATCCCGGTGTCAGAACAGAGTCCGATGTTCACCACCGGCGGAGGCAGCAAAAGCCCTCTTTGGTTGCGCCTGCGCGCCAGTATCCTTGCCCGTCCCTTGGCCGTGGTGAAACACCCAGAGCCGGCTGTGGGGGCAGCCATCTTGGCTGCTTCTGCCTATTGGTGCTGCTCTGTCCAACAGGCTGCCGATCGATTGGTGCAGGTGGAACGCTATGTTCAACCAGATCCAGAATGGGCGAAGTCTTACGCAGAGATCTACTCAGCCTTTCACAGCCGCCTGAGCAACCTGCTTTGACATGCTCCCTGCCCCACCAGCTTGCTTCCCCGTAGCGCTGGGGTTCTTGCTACGGTCATTTCAACAGTCATTTCGATCCAAACTAGGACACTACGCCCACCTAAAACATGGGCTGCGTCGTCGCATCGTCGCATCAGCGTTGCGGAGCAATCATGCACGAGGTCAGGAAGCTTTTCTCCGTAGCTCGGGCGTCTCACCCTAAGCTGAAAGACTATAGATCAAGGCACTTCTCAACTGCTCCGCGGTGCCGTCCAAACGCTTCACGCCGCTTCCGCGACCATCCCTAGGAAAGGGAGAGAGGAGCCAGGAAGCCATGCAGCGGAACAGTCTCATTCCTCCTTGAATGACTGTAGGTTTTTCCCTCTGAGACAGCGATGATGATCTCCCCAGTTGTTCGGGCTGCACTCTGCTCTTGCAAACGACTGATATTCATAGTTCATAGGGGATGTTGCATCAGCCAGAAGCCGGCGAAGGACTGGGCCTTGAAATCGGTTTGAATGGCGAGAAAGTGGATCCCTTGGGCCTGCTGCTGGCGCTGGGCAAAGACTTCTGCCTCTGTTCGCAGTTTTTCATCTCTCAGTTGCGCAAATAGGTAGCAATCGTTGAGGCCTGCCTCGAACAGGAGCCGTCCGTCTGCCACACTCAAGTAAGCGGGCTCCATACCGCTCATCCAGGCCGCCATCGGTAAAGCCCGCTGGGAGGCGATCACCAAGCCGGGAATGAGGGTGCTCCGTACCGCTGGCGCGAATGGGTCGGGCGTCAAAGTGTCCCAGGCAACCGGAAAAAGCTCGCCAAATTCCATTGGCCAAGCGTCGGCTTCCCGCAGATCCTCAGCTCGCAAGGTAACGAAAGCCCAGCGTTCTCCCTGCAACTTGTCCGGCAGACGGATAGGATCCGGCGGATCGGGATCCACAGGAGGTTCGGGGCTGTAGGTGAACTGAGTCTCTTGGGGGTAAACCCGCTCTGCCCGTTCTCGCATCCAGGCTTTGAGGGTGTAAACGCGACGACTGGGCAGCATCGGGATCCCAACCGCATCGCAGGCCCGTTGCAGGATGGAACTCATGCGGGCTCGAAACACACGAATGGCCGAGGGAGGCTGTGGGGCAGCTTCCAGGTAGCTCCGCAACTGTCGTGCCACCCAGGTGCTGTTCACCTCTTGGTTGCTGCAATACTGCGCTTGGCGAAACTGGCCGGTGGGATCGCACACCAACAGCTCCCAAACCCGTCGGTTCTGCTCATCCCGCAGGGGGACGGCGTTGAAATCCATCTGCCAGATAGGGCAGCGCGCAGGGCCAGAACGCAGGGGTTGAGTGGCCAAAGGATCCCTCCTATCGCGCTACGTGCCACTTGAGCGGGCCGGGGATCGTTCGCGTGAGCGGTGGGAAGCACTGTCCCCGACCAAGGCCAACTCCCGCTCCCCAAAAATGGCGGAAGCGTGGCGGTAGTACTTAAACTCCAGCAGGTTGTAGAAGGGATCCTGCAAAAAGAAGGTGCCGTGTTCCAAAGGGGTGTCAACAAAGCGCCAACGCGGCTCCTGATAAAAGGGCAAGGCTCGCTCCAGGGCACGGTCGGCCAGCGCCTGCCAATCCGCTTGGGTGGGGAAGATCAGGCCAAAATGGCGGGGGTAGATGCCCCGCTGGGGCGTCAGCTCTTCGTGGGTGAGGTGGGCCACCAGTTGATGGCCATACAGGTTAAAGATGACGGCAGCAGGGGTTTCTCGACCGATTTCACAGCCCAAGCCATCGCCGTAGTAGGCTTTGGCCAAGGCAATATCGGCAACCGGAAAGGCCAGATGAAAGCGGATAGTCTCCATCAACGTTCTCCTAGAAAGCTGCCAAAAGTGCCCCACCAGCCAACTTCAAACCGGCACCTCAGGACATGCGGCTTTTCCCCTTGGCCAGTGGGATCCCTGCTCTTCATCTAAGGTAGGCAATTGTGACATCCTCCCGACGCTCACCCTAGCGGGCGGAGCGCGGGCTTCCTAACCTCACGATTAGGCATTCCTGCCCCACGCCACTGACCTAGGTTCAAAACCCCCGGCAGACCGACTTGGCAGGCGGTTTCCGTTCCCCAGAGTCCCTGGGTACTACACCTTTCCAGTCCACGACGCAGAATCATCTCTGCCGACCCATGGTCGCGATGCGTTCGATACCCACACTCAGGGCAATGATGCTCTCTGATGCTCAGTGCTTTGCTAACCGTAGCAAGGCACCTTGGACAAGTTTGGCTGGTACCGTTGGGGTCAACCTGGGCAAAGTACACCCCTCGTTTCCAGCACACCCACGCCAACAGAGACAAAAACTGCCCAAAGGCGGCATCGACACAATCCTTGCCCAACATTCCTCGGGCTAAACGTTTAGCGTTGAGGTCTTCGGCAAAGATGCTCTGCCCTTGGTCGCACAACCGGTGAGCAACCTTGAAATGGAAATCTCGACGGCGGTTCGCAATACGATGGTGCGCTCTGGCAACTTTGAGCTGTGCCTTTTCCCAGTTCCGAGACCCCTTCTGTTTGCGGGCCGCTCTGCGTTGCAGCACTTTCAGCTTGCTTTGCAGCGACCTAAAAAACTTAGGGCGCTCGAAAAAACTGCCGTCCGAAACCGTCAAGAATCGTTCCAATCCCAGGTCAATGCCAATTGCCCGCCCCTGAACCGGGATATCAGGAACCGATATACTCGATTCTAGGGTTACGACGACATACCACTGTGTTCCTCGCACCTTGGACAATACCCTCACCTGCTTCACCGTAAACCCCTCCGGGATAGGACGATGCAGGTGGATAGCCACTTTCCCTATCTTGGGTAGCCGGATGGTCTGACCTGCAATAGGGTTGCTCTTGAATTGGGGAAACACGAAGGACTTGAATTGACCTTTCTTCTTGAAACGAGGAAAGCCATACCCCCGCTTCCGAAACGCCTCCCAAGTATCGTGCAGCCTACGAAGCGTGGTTTGCAGAACCTGAGAGTGTACCTTAGCCAAATGCGGAAATTGTTTCTTTGCTTTAGGCAGGTCGTTTTGCTGACGGTGATAAGAGGGAAAGGGCTCGTCGGCAGGGATGATGTATTCCTTTTCCAAGGAGCAGCGGTCTATAGGACACCGACGGGCGGCAATCCAGTCTTTGAGTTGCCGCAGGGCATAGTTATAGACGCCCCTGCAGGTTTCCAGCCACTCCAGCAGTTCAGCCTGCTGTGTGGCATTGGGATAGATGCGGTAAGTGTAGCTTATCGTCAGCATGGTTATACTCTACCCCGGGTCAGTCCGAGTGGTAAACGCTGGCTGGCATTCAAATGCGGGGAGTCCATGTAGCTCCCCGCACCCCTCGAAAGTTAAAGCTACAAGGTGGGATCCCTTCTCAAGCCCGAGATAGACTGTACGCCTTTGCGCAGGAGTGCCAACTGCTCGGATGCTATAACACTAGCTAGTGTGTTACCCGCGTGGCCGAGTCTGCAACAGACAACTCGGTGTGTTGAGAGCGTTGAAGACGCAAGAGGGCGATCTTGGCCATGACCAGCATCTGGATTGAGCAGCGCCGCCGCGAGGATGAATCTCGCAACTTTTTTTGGATGGTGGCGCTATCGCTGCTGCTGCATGTGCTGGTGCTGCTGGGATTGCTCCACTTGGGGCGGCTTTGGCTCATTCGCGAGCCGGAACAGGAGGCCATCGAGTTTATCCTTCTGGATCCAGAAGATCTACAGCCCCCAGAGGAAGCGGAGCTGGTTTCAGAAGTCGATTCCCGCGATGGGGGTGAGCGGGTAGAAGCTCCTCCTTCTCAAGGCAGTCCACCCCAATCCCAGGCCGCCCCTCCCCAGGAGGCCCCTGCTCCTCCTCCGCCAAGACCCCAACCACCGCCACCACAGCAGCCTGCCCCTGTTCCACCACCACCTGCCCCGGCTACAGTTGCTCTGGCAACCCCAACTCCAACCCCTCCACCCACGCCCACACCTACCCCAACCCCCGCTCCCCCTCAGCC
>NZ_JANSIG010000111.1:0-8313 GCF_047461975.1 Synechococcus sp. R55.3
TCCGCTTCGGATCCCCGGTGGGAGAGTAGCAAAATCAGCAGATCGTACTGGCGATGGGCCCACCGGCACAATTGCAGCCCGCCGCGGTTGGACAGCTCCGCATCCAAAATCAGCAGGTGAATGGGCTGCTGTTGCAGCAGAGTCTTTGCTTGGCGAAGGGTCTCTGCTTCCCAAACTTGGTGTCCGGCCTGTTGCAAATGCCAACACAGCAAGCTGCGCAGATGAGGGTTGCCTTCTGCCAGCAAGATGTGCAAGGGTTGCATGGCTGTTCGGTTGGGATCCCGCCCACATCATAGTGCTCCGCACCGCTACCGCGACAGTGCTCCGCACCGCTACCGCGACAGTGCTCCGCACCGCTACCGCGACAGTGCTCCGCACCGCTGACGCGACAGTGCTATGCCTCCGGCACCCTACCGGGAACCGCACCGCTGTCGTTGTAGATAGCGAGTCACCTTGGACTCCGTCCCGCTAGCGCGAACGGGCAATGCTGTTCGCCTTTGGCAGCGCGCGGCGTTATAGACTGACAATCTCTACCAAGACCAAGGTGCTCCGCACTGCTGACATGATGGCCGATTCTCTCCCCCCCATTTCCGAGCGCAAACAGGATCACCTGGACATTGTTCTGCAGCAGGATGTGGCTGCCAAAGGGATCCGCACCGGCTTTGAGCGGTTTTTCTTTGAGCACGTGGCGTTGCCGGAGCTGCTGTTGTCGGAGATCGACCTGAGCTGCGAGTTCTTGGGAAAACGCCTACAGGCACCCCTGCTCATCAGCAGCATGACGGGGGGAACAAAGGCTGCCCGTGAGTTGAACCGACAACTGGCCGCCGCCGCCCAACAGTTGGGCATTGCCATGGGGGTGGGATCCCAGCGGGCAGCTTTGGAACATCCAGAGCTGGCCCGGACTTACCAGGTGCGCCAAGTGGCCCCGAATATTTTGCTGCTGGCCAACCTGGGTGCCGTTCAGCTCAACTACGGTTATGGGGTGGAGCAGGCGCGACGGGCGGTGGAGATGATCGAGGCGGATGCATTGATTCTGCACCTCAATCCTCTCCAGGAGGCGGTTCAACCCCAAGGGGATCCCGACTGGCGTGGATTGTATGGCCGCATCGAACAGTTGGTGGCGCAGTTGCCGGTGCCCGTGGTGGTGAAGGAAGTGGGCAATGGCCTCAGTGCTAAGGTAGCCCAGCGGCTGGCCGAATGCGGTGTGGCGGCCCTAGATGTGGCGGGAGCGGGCGGCACCAGTTGGAGCGAGGTGGAGGCCCATCGCCAACCAGATGCTCTCAAGAAACGCATCGCCCACAGCTTTAGGGATTGGGGGATCCCAACGGCTTTGTCCCTGCTGGAAATTCGTCGCCTGCTGCCGGACTTACCCCTGGTGGCCAGCGGTGGCATCCGCAATGGCATCGACGCGGCCAAAGCCATCCGTCTGGGAGCCGATGTGATAGGTATGGCCGCCCCCGCTTTACACGCCGTCTCCCAAGGACAGATGCAGGCGGTGGTGGACACCTTTCGTGCCGTGATCGAGGAGCTACGTATTGCTGCCTTTTGCACCGGATCGGCCAACTTGGCCCGGCTGCGACAAGCTACTCTGCGGCGGCAGGATACCTGGGATCCCTTACCCTCGAAGGCTTCTCTCAATAGCCCAGGCGTCTCACCCTAACCTGAAACGACTACAAATGGGTTGAAATCAAATTCCCAGCACCTGCCACAAGCTGACCACCAGCACCAGCGCGCCCAGATGGTAGGGCCACTGCAGGCTTTGGCGGGCGATTTTGCCGGTGAGCGCCCAGGAGAGGAGCAAAGCCAAGAGCAGCGTGGATCCCTGGAGAAACCGGATCACCGCTGGGTGAGTCTGCCAGAGGATGGGAAGAGGGGATCCCGCCTGGGAGAAAGTTGCCCAGGTTACCGGCAGCACCTGACCTGCCTCTGTTAAAAATAGCGGCCAGTAGAAAGCCAAAGTTCCCCCCAAAACCAAAGGCAGATAGCCGTAGATCATCTCCGCAAACCGACGGGGCCGTGCCCCCTGGCCCAGCCTATGCCACAGCCAGGCCAAGCCCCAAGCTGCCAAGGGCACAAGGCTGGGAACACTCAAAGCCAGCAAAGCAGCCCCCAGATGGGGCCAAAACCCATTCAGATCCCAGCTCAGACCCCATTGCGCCATCTGTTCTGCCAACCGTGGCAGACAGTGTAGGTAAATGCCCCCCAACAGCAACAGCAGCAAGGCAATTTCGGCGGCGCGGGGCGTATGGGTAGTCCACAGCTCGATCCCGGGCGGGCGCAGGTTAAACTCCACCGAGCGATGGGGACAGGCTTTGAGGCAAGTCATGCAGAGCACGCAATCTTTGTTGTCTTGCAGTTGCGCCGGATGAGAATAGAGGGGGCAGCCTCCTGTCGCCATGCCTTCGCCCTTCTCCGGCCCACCCTTGTAGCACTGGTAGGTGGTGCACTCTGCCGAACAGGTGCCTTGCTGAGCCCGCAGCTCTGTCATCGAGAGCTTAGCGTAGAGACCGTTCATCCCCCCAATCGGACAGAGATAGCGACACCAAAAACGCCGCTCAAACACCAGCGAGCATACCACTGCCCCACCGGTAATCAGCAGCAGCAGCCACCCCGACAGGTAAGCCGTATTGGGCAGATCCCAGATCTCCTCCCACAGGAAAATCAGAGCAAACCCGGCAAACAGCGCCCAACCTCCCCAGCGCTCCGCCTGCTGTCGCGGCCATTTCCCCAACTGCCGCGGCCACATGCGTAAAGACAGCCTCTGAACCAATTCCCCGTAGATCATAAAGGGGCACACCGCACACCACACCCGTCCCAAGAAGGGAAACACCAGCAGCACCAGCGGCCACCACCAGGCCCAGAAAAGATTTAACCCCACGTTGTGGGCGCGATCCTGAGGCCCCCAGAACAAGAGAAACACCACCAGGGTATAGAGGGGCAACACCAAGCTGTAGTTGAGGCGATCCGGCCACCAAGGGCTGCGCAGAAAGCGACGCAAGCCGGGATAGGCGTTGAGCAGGTTCAGGCGAAACCGCTTGCCGCGAGGCTGGGACACCCAAAACACCTCTTCGCTGAGCACTCGTGCCCCTGCAGCCTGCACCACCGCCCGCTCGATCAAACTGCGCAGCTCCCGGGAGTTGCCGGGAAAGTCGTAGCTCTGTAAGCGGCGCAACGCTTCCGGAGAGAGCTTGGGCTTGGGGATCCCACGTCGGCGGCTGTAGAGGCTGAGAAAATAGTCGGCCATGGCTTTGATATCGGCCTTGCGCACTCGCAGCGGCGGCACTTTGACGGCCATCACCCAAGGATCAAGAGCGGGGATGGCCCGTTCCGACACCATCAGCAGGCGACAGCGACAGGGACGCTCCTCAACCGCATCCCCTTCCCCCCGCTGCACAGGCGTGTAGGATCCCGTCTCCAGCAGGCGCAGCAGCTTGGGCATCAGCTCGGCGGGCAGCTCTTGGATGTTGTTCAGCAGCAGCGTGCCCTCTCCCAGCCACTCCAATAACCCCGGCTTGCCCCCTGCCCGCCCGAACAAATCGGCACCACTGGCCTGCAGGGCGCTGCAATCCACCTTAATCATGGGCTGGCGCCGCCGCGGGGATCCAAAATGAATCAGGGCGGCGACGTTATCTTTTTCCAGTCCGGGTTCTCCGAAGATCAGCACCGGAGCAGAGCTGCGGGCCGCTTCTTTGATCTGCTGACGCAGGCGCACCGCGTAGCGGCTGGAGCCGACGATGCCTCGCTCCACCTTGGGCACCAAGTAGGGGCGCAAAGCCACCTGCCGTTCCTGCTCATAGCTGAGGCGGTCTTGCATCTCGGCCAAAGCCCCTGCCAACTCCCCAGACTGCTCAGTCACCCAGCGGCGCACAGCAGCAGCCGGGATCCAACCCCGGATCCCATCAGAAGCAGCCAGCAAATGGCGACGAAGGGGTTGCTCTGCCAGTACCTCCGCCAGATGCACCACCGAGCCGGGCAGCAGGCCGACCGGATCCTCAGAATGGGGATCCCGTTCTTCCCAGCGCCCTTCCAGCAAAATCTGGATCCCATCCGGCAGGGTTCCGGCCACCGCCAAAGTCTCCCCCTGGCGAAAAGGGTGCTCTTGCATTTGCTCGGCCAGAGGGGCCAAACTCTCCGGCGCCAAACTTTGAAACAAGGTCTGCTCTTTCAACCACTGGGCACGCTCAGTGGGGGTCATCTGCAGTGCCTCTGTTGTCTAAGGATGTCTAAGGATCCCTTAGCTGCATTATCCTGCCTCTTTTGGGCAGCTTCCGGCTTGTTGAGATCCTTATATCTGAACAACATCTGGACGGTCAAGGCAAGTGCAATTGTCGGCTAATCCGCACCATCGGCCCCAGTCCCAGTCCCGTTGGGTTCAAAGCCTGCATCTCAAACAAGGCCAGAATGTGGCGCACTTGCAGCTCTGGGCGCGTAGAATTCACCCCCATCGCCACCACCAAGCCGCAATAGCCACCCGTATCCCGGCAACGCCGCTCCCAGCGCTTGCGAGCCATGGAGTGAACGGGATCATCTTCGGGAAACTCTCCAAACAGGTGCAGATCGCGATTGCCCGTTTGCACAATTTCCAAGTCGTAGCGATCGCCATCGAAGGGATCCACCCCTGTGTTGAAACAAACGCCCTGGGGCCCGCCTTCCCCACGCAAATTCTCGATGAGCTGCTTTGCTTTTGATCGAGAGGTGCGCACAATCACCACCGGCAGCCCTTCTCCATTTTTCACCAGCTTGCTTTGGGGGAGAGGATGCCATTGCCCCGTGCGACGCAGCATTTCCACCGTTGTCCACGGCAAGACCCCCAGGCCTATCTGCGCGCCCTCGGGCACCAAATCATCCCGCAGCAGGGTTTGTGCAGGTTCTTCCGCCTCCCCTTCCAGCTGCAGCAGCTCTTCGGCCACGTCCGGCAGGGTGCGCACCTGCACCGAAAGGGTTGTCCCCTTCTCTTGGGGATTGGGAATGCGGTACCGGCCTTGATAGGGTCGAAAGTCATCTTCCAGCTTGCGGTGGTACTGCTTGAAGAAGCGATGCAAGGCTTCCAAGGCCACCGATAAGGCCGCCGCCTCATCCTCCTGCAAAGTCACGCGCAAGCCTTCCAGGGGGTGAATGGTGCCGAAGTTCGGCTCAATTTCCTCGGGATCCAAATCTGCCAAGTCCAGATCCGGCAGTTCGTTGAGTTCAGGATTGCCAGCTTGGAAGGTGAGATAGAGACAATCTTGCCTGAGGAAAGCCTCCTCCATTTCTTCGGGAGTGGCCGGCTGGGCCGCATCCTGGCGAAACTGTTTAAGAGAGGGCAGCGAGCGATAAAAAAGCACCCCATACTCCATGCCCAACCGCCCCATCACCGAGACATAAAGGGTTTGGATGTCCCAGTGATCTAGGTCGATGGCCAAGATTTGGTGATCCTCTAGGTAATCCCAGGGAGCATCTCGCCAGAGGGTAAGGGCTTTGCCGGCCAGCAACTCAACATAGTGTTCCGGCAGAGGGGGAGGGATCCGCTCGTTGGCCTCTTCAAAGCTCTGCAGGATCTCGTCGATCAGAGGCAATTCCGGCTGGCATTCCACCTTGATGTCCAGCTCGTGCAGGATGCCGCGCAAGAAAAATTGCACCTCTCGATCCCGCACGATGATCTTCTGGGGACGAGCAGGTGAGGCAGCATGGGGCCGCTCCATGGCCACAATCAAGGTTCGCACCATCGGCTCAAAGCCAGAACCGGCGGGCACCACCTCCATGGCCCGTACCACGCCCTGAACGCCATCTACCCAAAGAATGCACTCCCCTTCCGTTTGGGATCCCACGGGTGGCGATCCTGAGAGCTTGTGACGATCCCCTTCCCACACGGAGGGCACCTGGGGCAGCTTTTGCAATCGACGAACCGTAGCGGCTGGGAGACCGGACATAGACATCCAAGGAGAATCAGGAGAACAACCCAATCGGCTGAGTAGGTATGCCAAACTGAGCAGGGATCGGCCTTGGCCTCCTGTCAACAAGACCCAGGGATCCCGCTAATGCCAATCTAACCACCAGTGTAGAAGCTGAGTTCGGCTTCAGCGAGAGGAGACAGCAGAGCCAAGTTCCATGGCACCAGAAGCTGATGGTCAGATTCGAACTGACGACCGCTCGATTACAAGTCGAGTGCTCTACCAACTGAGCTACACCAGCAATTTGGCTTTACCAAGCCTAGCATTTTCCAGGATTCCCCCTTGGCCTTGTCCTGTGGATCCCAGCACCACAAGAGAAGGGCTCGGACAGTTGCTGCTGAGAGCTTCTCCAGAGATGCAACCATAGTCATCTCAAATAGCCAGCTTGCTCCCTCAATCCCTGGCCGCCCTCTCCCTTTGGGAGGGCGGAAGCGGCTCGGAGCGTTTGGGCAGCAGCCCAGAGCCCTTGAGGAGGGCCTTAATCTTCTCTAAATCTAATCATAACTCACCCATCCGACTTCAAGAGTCGGCTACTGCCGATCCACTGCCGGGCGAGCAATGGGAGCCAGGTAGATCACCAAAGCCCCTGCCAGAAACCCCAAGACGTTGCGCAACACCGGGATCCAATCCTGAGTACGTGTGACCACCGGGCCGATACCGAAAGCCCCGAACAAAATGAACCACAGGGGAGAAATGAGCAAGGCCCAACGCCAGTTAAACAGCTCCTCCGCATGGCGGGGCTTGCCGGCAAACCCAAGGACAATCCCCCCCAAAATCGAGGTCACCAGCGTCAGGATCCACTGCTCTTGAGGCAGGCCGGGCACCACACGGCAGCCCCCCTGATGAAAGCAGCGATCCAAGACATCAACGGTCTCTAAGATGGCGCGGTGGGTGCCGTGCTCCCGCACATAGAATTGGTTGCCAAAGCGAGATTGCAGCTCAATCCAAAAGGTACGTGGCAAGATCTCGCGCACAGCATCCCCCACATTAAACGCCAGTAAGTTGCCCCCCCTGGGATCCGCCACCATCAGAACGCTGCGCTCATTCAAGCCCCAGTATTCCTTCACCTGACGACCCGGTGTTTGGTCGAACTGAGTCAGCACCCGCAGCTTCCAGCCGGTGTCTTGCTCTAACTTGTTCAGATGCTGGGCCAGTTGAGCTTCCTGATTGCTGGTCAACTGATCCGCTAAGTCCAAGACCGGCACAGGCGGCTGGGGCAACTCCATCGGCACCACCGGCAGGGCAGGTTGCGCCCAGGTCAGGGATCCCCCGCCCACCGCAATCAACAGCCCAAGGCAAAAGCCCACCCCAACGCGGAGTATCCGCTGCCACTCGATGCTCATGCTGATCCCTCTCCTAGCTTTGACGCTGAGATACTGAGAAATGATGTTAAGAAATGTTTCAATTTCTTATAGATCTATCATGCACCGGAACAAGACGTTTGGCCAGAGGGATCCCGGGGAAGGAGCGGTGACAGGGGCAGTGCCTATATCAAGCTGGGGCTGAAGGTGCCGGCAGGGTCAAATTGCTGCTTCAGCTTGCGCATTAGGCTGGCAACCGGGCCAAAGTCATGGGCAAGAGCCCTCTTCAGAGCTGGCGGAGCCTCCAGAAGCAGGAGAAATCCGCCTGCGGACTTGAGGTAGCGTTGCAGTTGCATTAGGGATCCCACTTCTGGCTGAACCAGCCAAGCCCGTCCTAGCCCACAGCCTCGGTGCAGTTGCACCTGAGCTCCAGGAAACAGGGTTTGAAACTGCTCCAGTGTTGCCAAGCTCTGACTGGGCAGGCACCCGAACTTGGCCAGCACTGCTCCTGAGCCGGGTTGAGGCAGGGACAGAGAGCCGGGATTCACTTCCTGCAAAGTCAGCCCTGCAGGGGCCAGCCGCCGCGTTTGGGCCATCTGTTGGGCGATTGCTCGCTCCGATCCATGAAAGCTGAGCCAAACCTGGGATCCCTCTGCCCTCAGCCAGAGATCCACCCCCACAGGGTTAACGGGGCCGGTCAGCACCTGCCGACACAAAACCTCCAGCTCCGGCAGGGATCCTGTAGCCAGCAAAGCAGACTGAGCTGCCGGCAAGGGGTAAAGCCGCAGGCTCACCTGGGTCAAAATTCCCAAGCTGCCCAGGGATCCAGTGAACAGCTTCATCAGGTCATAGCCGGCAACATTCTTGACAACCCGCCCGCCCGCTTTGGCCACCTCCCCATCCGCCCGCACCCAGGTCATGCCCAGTAGCAAGTCGCGGATCCCACCGTAACGCCAGCGCAGAGAACCTGTATCGGCAGTGGCAATAATGCCCCCCAGGGTAGCCCGATCCGGATAGAGGGGATCCACCGGCCACCATTGCCCTCGCTCCGCCAAAATGGGTTGCAGTTCCGCCAAAGTCAT
>NZ_JANSIG010000112.1:0-8247 GCF_047461975.1 Synechococcus sp. R55.3
TACCCCCGCACTGGCTACCAGGTTCCTTCCCTGGACGAGTTGATGCAGGATAGGGGCGGCCCGGATCCCTATCTCGGTGAAGCAGACTCCTCGGCCTATTCCGCCGGCATTTATCAGCGGGTACGGGAGCAACATCACGGATCACAGGGCTCTGCCGTACTTTGGATGGCTGCTGCAGTCGTCTTGGTCGTCGGATCGTTTGGGTTGGGATTTGTAGCCGTGCAGCCCTTTTTGCGCAACAACCCACCGTCCGTGCAGGCACCCTAAGAGCTGTTCACAGGATGCCCCAAAACTTGCTAGGTTCTGTTGGTCTTTATATTTGTATATTTGAGCCAGAAGAGAGCACCTGGGAAGTCGAGAAAGCTCAAGAAGTTCCTGGCCAACTTGTCAAAACGAGAAAACAAATGCCGATACTGCTTCAGCTTCTGAAAAAAGCACTCTACTGGGTGCCTCTCTCTGTAAACATGCCGGTCGTAATCTTGCACCACCCTCCTCTTCTTCCTAGAAGGAATCACCACCCGACTCTCCCCTATCCTCTGCGTAAATCGATGGGAATCCTATCCTCTATCCCCTATCACTTTCGTGTGTTCTTCTTGCCAGCTGTATCCACCTCGACTCCTGCCCAAGGCTTGCTCCCCTTTGGCTGCGCAGGGGTGAGCACGAACGATGGTTGAGTCCAGGACAAGATGCTCTCAATCGGGTTCTGTGATGAAGAACTGAAACATTCTCTCCCAGACTCCCAAGCGACTCCAGCGATGGAATCTTGGGTAAATGGTGTACCACTTTCCACATCTTTCCGGGAGGGATCGATGCGGATGGCGAGACTCGAACTCGCAAGGCAAAGCCACACGCCCCTCAAACGTGCGCGTATACCAATTCCGCCACATCCGCTTCCGAGCCTAACCATCATAGCGACAGAAGGGTGGAGTTGTTAAGGGCATTGGCCATTTTGCAGCCGACGGCTTGTCCTGCCTTGTTGACATACTCCCCATGCCTGAAAGTTAATCCTCTGTCCAGAAACGCTCGGAAAGATACTTGTCAGCCCCGTCGCAAAAGATGGTCACCACCACTCCAGAGGAGAGCTGACGGGCCACCTCTAGGGCTGCCACCACATTGGCCCCGGCAGAGATGCCCACCAGCAAGCCTTCCTCTAAAGCCAAGCGCTTAACCATTTTCTGGGCTGCTTCTGTGGAGATCTCGATGTGCTGGCCGGGTAGGGTGGGATCGTAAATCTCAGGTTTTAGAGCGGTGGCCATGTGCTTGAGCCCTTCCAGGCCATGGAAGGGAGAGTCGGGCTGCATGGCAATGATTTGGATATCCGGGCGATACTCTCGCAGGCGCCGCCCCACCCCCATACAGGTGCCGCTGGTGCCTAGCCCGGTAACAAAATGGGTGACCTGCCCCTGGGTTTGCTCCCAAATCTCCACCCCAGTGGTTTCGTAGTGGGCTTGCCAGTTGGCGGGGTTGCTGTACTGGTCAGGGTAGAAATAAAGCTCGGGGTTTTCCGCATAGAGGGCGCGGGCTTTCTCGATGGCCCCATCGGATCCCAGAGCGGGATCCGTCAGAACCAAGTCCACGCCATAGGCAGCCAGGATCTTCTTGCGCTCTGGGCTGGCGTTGGCGGGAAGGGCCAGCTTGACTTTGTAGCCCAAGGCCGCCCCGATCCAGGCATAGGCGATGCCGGTGTTACCGCTGGTGGCATCGAGGATGATCTTGCCGGGGGTAAGCTTGCCCTGGCGTTCGCCAGCGCGAATCATGTTGAGGGCCGGGCGATCCTTGACTGAACCCCCAGGGTTGTACCACTCTGCCTTGCCATATACCCGTACCGATTCCGGCAAATCGGCAGCAACCCGCCGCAGACGGATCAGCGGCGTCCCCCCCACCAGCTCAATAGGGCTATCCACAGCAGGGAGCAACGGGCGAGAAGAAAATGCAGTCGGATACAAGGGGGATCCCTCGCTAGACAGGCATCGGCTGGACAACCATTGCTCATCTTACCCCGGTCTTTCCGGCCTCTTGGGAGCTTTTTAGGTTTCTCTTTCCTGCCCAAGCTCTGGCTAGGCTCTAAGATGGGGGTAGAAGAGCGGGATCTTCCCACAGCGGGGTGACGCGGAGGGGCATGGCAGAAATCGGGATTGTAACTGCCCAACAGTTCGACCGGCGACGGGGCCAGATCCATGTCTACGACGGCGAGGGCAAAGGCAAGTCTCAGGCGGCCCTGGGGGTTGTGCTGCGTTCGATTGGCTTGGGGATCGAAAAGGCGGCCCCCAGCCGGGTGTTGCTGGTGCGGTTTCTCAAGGGGCCAGGCCGAACCTATGCTGAGGATGCGGCCATTGCGGCTCTGCAGCGAGGCTTCCCCCATCTCATCGATCAATTGCGCACCGGGCGGGGAGAGTTTTTCGGCCCAGATGAGATCACCAAGTTTGACCGTCAGGAGGCCCGCCGCGGTTGGGATGTGGCCAAAGGGGCTTTGGCGTCGGGGTTTTACTCGGTGGTGGTGCTGGATGAGCTCAACCCGGTGCTGGATCTGGGCCTGTTGCCTGTGGAGGAGGTGGTCAGTACCCTCAAGCAAAAGCCGGAGGCCATGGAGGTGATCATCACTGGTCGGGGTGCTCCTAAGGCAATTATCGACCTGGCGGATTTGCATTCGGAAATGCGCAGCCTGCGTCGGACGGCGGATCCCCGCAACGGCGAGCTTCCTTCCAGCGGCATCGAGATCTACACCGGCAACGGCAAGGGAAAATCCACCAGCGCTCTGGGTCGGGCTCTGCAAGCCATTGGGCGCGGCATCAGCAAGGATCTCTCCCATCGCGTGCTGATCATGCAATGGCTGAAGGGGGGAACAGGCTACACCGAGGATGCAGCCATTCGGGCCTTGCGGGAAAGCTACCCCGATTTGGTGGATCACCAGCGCTGCGGTCGGGATGCCATTGTCTGGCGGGGCAAACAACAGGAAATCGACTATGTAGAAGCGGAGCGGGGCTGGGAGTTGGCGCGGGCGGCCATTGCTTCCGGCCTGTACAAAACCATCATCCTGGATGAGCTGAACCCGACAGTGGATCTGGAGCTGTTGGACGTGGAGCCGATTGTGCAGGCTTTGCTGCGCAAGCCGCGCGATACGGAGATCATCATCACGGGGCGCTGCCATGCCCCCTTACCTTACTTTGAGTTGGCCTCTGTCCACTCGGAAATGGTGAGCCACAAGCACTATGCCGAGCAGGGGGCCGATCTGCGGCGCGGGGTGGACTACTGATGGGATCCTTGCTGCTACACAACGCTGTCGCGACTGCAGCGGTTGGGCAACCTTTGCCCTCGGCCAGATCTGATCTCTCTTGGCCACCGGATCCCAGGATGCTGGCCCAGTTGTTGCTTACCCTTTTCCAGACGGAAGTGTGGGTGGAGGGAGGGGAGCGTGTTCCTGCTGGCCCGCTGGTGGTGGTGAGCAATCACCGCAGTTTTCTGGATGCACCGGTGCTGATCGCGGGGTTGGACCGACCGATTCGCTTTGCCTGCCATTACTACCTGGCTCAGGTGCCGCTGCTGCGGGAAATCGCCCTGGCTTTGGACTGCATTCCCCTCAAGCAGGGATCCCGACAGCAAATCCATTTTTTTCGCCAGGCGCAGGCCAGTTTGGCAGCGGGGGTGGGTGTGGGGATCTTCCCAGAGGGGGCGGAGCAGATCACCCGTGAGACCTCGCCTGGGGAGGTGGGGCGGTTTCAGCCGGGTTTTGCCCACCTGGCGCTGGCGGCAGCGGTGGATCCCTTGCCGATTCTGCCGGTGGCGGTGTGGGCGCAGGAAGAATGGCGGGGGATGGATATTCCCATGGCTTTTTTCCGCTGGTTTGACCCCACTGAACCCCGATTTCAACAGGAAGGGGGACATCCGGTGGTGTTGTATCGGCGGGTGGTGCTCAGGGTGGGATCCCCCCTTTGGGTGGGCAGGAAGCAGCGCCAGGGATCCCGACGCGAGCGAATGCAGGTCATTCAAGAGCTAACTGCAGCGGCCCGAGAACAGGTGCGATTGGGATTGGCAGAGCAATGAGGAAGTTGAGTGGCGAGCCGGCAACGGGAGCGGTCGGTCAGGAGCGGCCCCTGCTGCTGTATTTGCCCGGTATGGATGGCACAGGTACGTTGTTTTACCGGCAGGCGCAGGCTCTGCAGCGGGAGTTTCGCATTCGCCCCCTGAGTTTAAACCACCCGGAAGCGGGGGATAGCTGGGAAACCCTGGCCGATTGGGTGGGATCCCAGCTAGAAGCGGGGGCGTACTTGTGTGGAGAATCCTTTGGGGCCTGCCTGGCCTTGTTGGTGGCCGCCCAATGGCCGGAACGGTGCCGTGGCCTCATTTTGGTCAATCCAGCCTCGTCGCTGCGACGTAGGCCCTGGTGGTGGGCAGGACATGTTCTCTTGCCCTTTTTGCCGCCGGCGCTCTATCACCAGTTGTCGGAGCGAGGGTTGGGGGCTTTGGCGGAGCTCAGCCAAATGGAGCCGCCGGATCGGGAGCGGCTGCGCCAGGCGGTTCACAGTGTTGAGCCCACAGTGGCTGCCCAGCGCTTGGCTTTGCTGGGATCCTTTGTTGTGGAGAAGCTGCCTCTGGAGTTGATGACCATGCCGACTTTGCTGGTGGCAGGGGGCCGGGATCGCCTCTTGCCCTCGGTGCAGGAGGTGGGCCGACTGGCGGAACGGCTGCCCCAAGCACAGATAGAGATCTCTCCCCAGAGCGGCCATGCTTGTCTGCTGGAGCGGCAGATGAACCTGCGGCGTTACCTGCTCAAGCCAGGTGGCCTTTTCACCCCCCTGCTGCTCAATTCTGCTTCGGCCCGTTGAGCATGGAGAGGGATCCCCACAGATCTTCTATCCGCTCTGGGCCGGAGCTCTCCTTCCCCTCTCGATCCAGCCAAAGGGCCCTCAAGCCTGCTGCTTTTGCCCCCTGGTAGTCTTCGCGGTGGCTGTCGCCAATGTGGCCGGCGGCTGCGGGGGGGATCCCGTGGGCTGCCAGGGCAGCTTGGAAGATGCGGGGATGGGGCTTGGCATAGCCCACTTGGGTGGAGAGGGTGAGGCTGGAAAAGTAGGGATCCAACTGCAACTGCTGTAGCACTCTGGGCAAGCGGCTGTCGAAGTTGGAGATCACCCCCAGCCGGATCCCTTCCTGCTGCAGGGCCCGCAAAACCGGCAGCGTCTCGGGATACAGCTCCCAAGGATCCGCCCCGGCAAAGTGCTCAAACAGTTGGGTGAAGAAGTCCTCAAACCGGTGCTCTCCGAAGGCAGCCAGGGATCCCACCTGGGCAAATGTCTCCCGCACCACCTGACGCCACCAGGCCTGCTCCCAATCCGGCAAAGGGGATCCCGTCAACCCTGGGCAGGCCGGGGCTGGAGCCCGGGCAAAAACTCGGCCAAAAGCGCGATCCAAGGCTTGGGGATCCACCCTCACCCCGTACTCCGCTGCCACCTGGCCGTAAACCTGGCCCACACTGCCCCGCACCCGAAACAAAGTGCCCACAGCGTCGAAAAAGAGCACCCTCAGCCTCACGACTGCCCCTCGTAGCGCGCGTAGGCATCGACAATCCGCTGCACCAGAGGGTGGCGCACCACATCCCGCTGGTCGAAGTAGCAAAAGGCAACCCCCTCCACCCCTGCCAGAATGCGCTCCGCGGCGGCCAAGCCCGACGTGCGATGTTTGCCCAGATCCGTTTGGGTGAGATCCCCGGTAACCACCATGCGCGACCGGAACCCCAGCCGGGTAAGGGCCATCTTCATCTGCTCAGGGGTGGTGTTCTGGGCTTCATCCAAAATAATGAAGGCATTGCTCAAAGTGCGGCCTCGCATGTAGGCCAGCGGCGCCACTTCGATCACCCCCTGCTCCATCAACTGCGGCAGCTTGGCCGGGTCAATAAACTCGAATAGGGCATCGTAAAGGGGCCGCAGATAGGGATCCACCTTTTCCACCAGATCCCCCGGCAAAAACCCCAGTTTTTCTCCCGCTTCCACAGCCGGGCGAGTCAAGATCAGGCGCTCATACTCTCGGTTTTGCAGAGCCGTGATGGCCACAACGGCAGCCAGATAGGTTTTGCCGGTACCCGCCGGCCCGATGCCAAAGCAGAGGTCATGGGCGCGAATGGCTCGCACATACTCCTGTTGGCGGGGCGTCTTCGGTCGGATGAGCTCCCCTTTGCGGGTGCGGGCCAAAACTCCTGCTTGTGCTTGCTGATAGGCGGCAGCCTCCTGGCCGGAGAGGGCGCGAAAAGCTTGCTCTGCATCGATCACAGTAACAGGGTGTCCAGTTTGCCAAAGCGGCTTCAGCAATTCTAGCCATTGCCGCACCTGCTGCCGCTGTTGAGGAGTGCCTTTCAGATACAGGTCTTGTCCGCGCAGCGTTACAGAGGCACCGCTGGAGCGACTGATCCACCTCAAGTTGGCCTCCTGAATGCCCGCCAAAGACATGGCCTGCTGAGGATCGGACAGAGAGATGATTTCGAAGTCAGTAGAGATGGAAGTGGGGTTGTCGTGCATGCGGTGGGCGCCGGGCACCCTGCGAGACCTATGACGGCGATCTTATCAAATCAAAAGCGCTTGCCAGAGCGCTCCGGGTCGGGGAGAGCCCAGGGGTCGAGTGCAAGAGTGCTCAACAGGGGATTGCACAAACTAATGTGTTCCAGAATACGAGTCTCTGGAAGATCTGCACCAAACCCGGATTTGGATTCTGGTCTTTATGGGCAGCCAAGTCACAGGGGATTAACAACTCTCTAAGGTTCCCTAAAAAAGTATTGCAAAGGGCTCTTTTTTCGGGAATAGCTCCTATTCATCAAGTAAAGTTGATCTATTGCTAAAGGGGCTTGAACTCCCAACCTCTCATCCGTTTGGGCAAGAGCTTGAGGTTTTCAGCTCCGTTGGGCATCGTGCATCTGACATTCTCTACCCAGCAGGGGAGATGTGGATAGGTTGGTCTCTTACAACCCTTCCCTAGACACATTTTTGGGATCCCTGCGGCTCCTCAATCTCTGGGGAGGGAGCCCATCCTTTCTGGAGTCATTTTGAAAAATCAGATGGAAAAAGGAGAGATAGATGTTTACCCAATCTGCGTCTGATACCCTGGGGTTGGCACAACTGGATTTGGCGCAAATTCCGCGGCAGATCACCTGCGATGGCAGTGACTTGGATTGGAGCCAGGCCCTGGCCATCGAAGGGATCCAACCTGAAGAAGAAGCTTTACAGGCTTGGATGGCTTTCCGTGACCTGCGGGTGAACCAAGAGGCGGGCAACATTTTACGCTGGCAAGGGCGTCCGTTGCGGGCCAGCCGTATCCGCTTTTTCCCCAGGAATGTGGCTTGGCGCTATGGCTTCTCGTTTTCCACCAGCATCCGCTCGCCCCTTGGCAAAGGGATCCCGACCCCTGAGGAGTGGCGCTACCCGGGCCTCTGCCGCTACGGGATTGTGCTGTTTCAACCCAACGCCCAACTGGTGGCCCATCAGGTTTTCGAGTCCTCGCCAGAGCAGCCCCAAGAGGTGGATCTGGATCCCAACCTGGATATTGCCTTCAACATCAATGACGCCAAGGGCAGCTACGGCGACAATAGCGGCAGCTTCGATATTTACCTGCAGGTGGTGAGCTAGACTCACCCAACCCCAGGAGGGATCCCGGCTGATCGCGATAGCGGGACGGAGTCTTTGCAGAGCGGGTCAGGGGGCAGTTGTCGGGTGGGATCCCATCCCCTACAATAGGTGAACTGGTGGCTGGATCCCAGCCTGCTTGTTGCCCCTGCTAGCCCTGGAGAGGTGGCTGAGTGGTCGAAAGCGGCTTCCTGCTAAGAAGTTACGGGGCCCAAAAGCTCCGTCGAGGGTTCGAATCCCTCCCTCTCCGTTTCTGTAGTTGACCAAGAAAACTGGGTTGCAAGCCCCGTCCTACCGCTGCGCGGCAGCAAGCTGAACAGGGCGGCTTTGTGCTATGGTGCTGGTTGAACTCCGCCAACTTGAATATGGCGCAGTGTCAACAGGAAAAGTATCTGCGAGTTCATCCCAGTAGTTGGGGTCATGGCATCCCCCATCACTCGCAAGGGTGGTGTGGCTCAGGAAGTGGGGATCATCCTGCGACCTGGGAAAGAATCCTTACCCTTTAGGGCAGGGAGAATGTCAACCTCGGTTGCAATTTCACCCCCTTCTGAGCGTTTATGTGGCAGGCGTGGCTTCTGAGTCAGTGGGGGGTGGCACTCTGGCTCAACCTGGCTCTGGTGGTGCTGGGTCTGCTGAGCCCTCA
>NZ_JANSIG010000113.1:0-7974 GCF_047461975.1 Synechococcus sp. R55.3
AGCAAGGGATCCCAACGCAAGCAGCGGCGGAGCGGGCGCGGCTGCGCATCTTCGGTTCCAAGCCAGGGGCCTACGGGGCCGGCCTACAGGGGCTGATCGAGGCACAAAACTGGGAAACTGAGGCGGATCTGGCCCGCGCTTACCTCAACTGGAGCAGCTACGCCTACCGGGCTGAGGCTGAAGGACAACCCGCCCCCGAAGCCCTGCGGCGGCAATTGGCCCACCTGCAAATTGTGCTCCACAACCAAGACAACCGCGAGCACGACCTGCTGGACTCCGATGACTACTACCAGTTTCAAGGGGGGATGGTGGCGGCAGTGCGGGCACTCCAGGGCCGCAACCCCCAGATCTACTTTGGGGATCACGCCCGCCCCCACAACCCTAAAATCCACACCTTGGCAGAAGAAATCGACCGGGTCTATCGCTCCCGCGTGATCAACCCCAAGTGGATTGCCGGTGTTATGCGCCACGGCTACAAAGGCGCTTTCGAGATGGCCGCCACCCTGGACTATCTCTTCGCCTACGATGTCACTACCCACGCTGTGCCGGATTTCATGTACGCAGGGCTGGCCCGCGCCTACCTATTGGATCCCCAAGTCCAGGAGTTCCTGCGATCCCACAACCCTTGGGCGCTGCGGGACATGAGCGAGCGACTGCTGGAAGCCCACCAGCGGGGCTACTGGCAAGAGCAGGCCCCAGAGCTGCTGCCCCAGATCGAAGCCTTGATGCTGGAGATGGAAGCCTACCTGGAATCCTGCCCCCCTGTGGCGAAAGAAGGTTAAGTTCTGCTAAGCTTTTCTCATCCAAACCAGTTGTGGAGGGATCCCAGGCCATGAGCAAAGCCGAGCTGTTGCGGGAGATTCTGGGGCCGCTGCTGGAAGACTACCGCTACTGGTTTGAGCGTTCTCGCCGCTTTTTGCAGGAAGAGACCCTGGAATTGATCAGCCCAGAGGAGCAACAGTCCTTGCTGGAACAGGTTCTGGCCGCTCAAGCGGAGCTACAGGTGGCCGAAGCGCTTTATCAGGCGTCCGATCAAGAGGTTGGCATCGACCCTGGGCTGATGGCAAAATGGCATCGCCTGCTGATGAAATGTGCCGAATTGGGCCGTCGATTTCGCCAGATTCACCCCTCCTCTGACCTGTGATGCTGCAGATTCTCTACCTCATCGCTTTTGTGGCCATTGCCTTTTTGGCCCTGCGCAACTTGGTTGCCAATGTCATCACGTTGGGCGTGGAAGAGCGCAAGACCTCTCCCCGTCGCGCCCGCCAGCGGATCCCTCACCCAGAGCTGCTGGATGAAGATGGCAACCTCACCGAAGAGCCTCTGCTGGTGATTCGCTCGGCCAGCTTGGAAGAAGCCCGCAGCCGTTTGGAAGATCTCTATTCCGGCTCGCCGGACGAAGACTAGGGGAGTTTCTTGGGCTTCCTCTCTTGGAGGGGCTGCAGTAGCCTGGAAAGGTGCCGTGCGCCATCTGCCCAAGCGTCTGGTGGGCAAGTCAACCGAGATGGGATCCGACTTCAACGTGGAAGCCGTACTGGAAGCGGTGCTCAGCAAGCTGAAGGTTTTGGCGGAAACGGGACAAACCTTTGGCCAGCCGATCACCATTGGCGAGACGATCATCGTCCCCTACATGTCCCTACATTTCGGCTTGGGTGGGGGAGGGGGCAACTTCGGCAAAACTGCTTCTGGCTTTCGCGGCAACGGCGGGGATCCGGCCAGCCTGTTCGGGGGAGCAGGGGGCGGGGTGCGCATCGAGCCGGTTGGCTTTCTGGTGATTCGGGGGGAGCGGGTGGAGCTGCTGACCACCGCCCAGAAGCCCGACCAGTGGAACCAACTCAGCGAGGCCTTGGTACCCCTGTTGCAGCAGTGGCTGCAGACTCGTGCCGGGATCCCATCCGACCGGCCCGGCTAGCCGCGAATGTGAAGGCGGGATCCCTGGGGAGAGGGCTGTACCTCGATGCGGTGGGGGAAAGCATCCTGCAGGCTGGGGATGTGGGTGATCACCAAGATGCAGGCAAAGTCGGGGGCGATGGCGTTGATGGCGGCCAGCAGTTGGGCGCGTCCGGTGGCATCCTGGGATCCAAACCCCTCGTCGATGAGCAGCGTTTGCAGATCGGATCCCGAGCGCTGGGTGAGCAGGCGGGACAGGGCCAGGCGAATGGCGAAGTTGATGCGGAAGGCTTCTCCGCCGGAGTAGGTCTCGTAGGGGCGGGTGCCGTGGGGATCGGCGATGAGGATGTCGAGGGTGTCATAGGGACTCCGTCCCGCTACGGAGGACAGCTTGGCCGGTGAGCAATAGCGTCGCCCGGAGCGCTGGGTAACCAATTGCAGGTGCAGGCGGTGTTGGGTAAGGCGGGCCAGGATCTGGTTGGCCTGGGCTTCCAGCTCGGGCAGGACATTTTCGACGATCAGGGCGGGGATGCCGTTGCGACCATAGGCATTGGCCAGCTCTTGGTACACCTGCTGCTGGCGGCGGGCCTGCTGCAGTTGTTGTTCCAGCTCGGCTTGCTCCGCCTGCTGTTGAACCGCCTGTTGTAGCCGTTGCTGGGCAGCCCCTATCTGAGACAGCACCTCATCCAGCCGCCGGCGGTGCTCCCGCAGGGTTTGGCGGATCCCTTCCAGCTGAGCAGGCAAAACCTCGGGATGCTCCGCCAGTTGTTGCTGAAGCCGTTCCAACTCTTGGGTGGCCTGGGCAAAGTGCTGGCGGCTTTCCTGTAGGCGTTGGGATAAGGCTTGGGTGCGGGCTGCCACCTCCGGCAGTTCCTGGCGGGCCACCTGTAGGGCTTGCAGGCGCGCGGGCCAGAGCTGCGCTTGGGCCAGTTCGGCTTTCACCTGCTGGTGCAGGGATCCATCGTAGCCCAGGTGGTTTAACGCCTGTTCCACCTGAGCCAACTGCTCCGCCAGGGGAGCATCCGATCGCGCTAGCGGGCCGGAGTCCTTGGATACCGCCTGTTGCAGGGTTTCCAGTTGTGCCTGTAGAGATGCGATTTGCTCGCAGAGGCGAGAGCGGCGCTCTTGGGCCTTGCGGAGTTCTTGAGAGCGGCCCAGGGCCCAGCGCCAGCGCTCCAGTTCTCCCCGTTGTAGGGCGTGCTCGCGCTCGTCATAGCCCAGTTGGTGCAGGGCCTGCTGGATCTGCTGGAGCTGTTGCCGAGCTTCTTGAGCGTAAGCTTCCCGGTCAAGGATTTCCCTCAACTCTGCCGCCTCTGCTTGCCAGAGCTGGATTTGCCGACAGCGCTCCTGCTCGGCTTCCCACTGCTGTTGCAATCGCCCTTGAAGGTGCAGGCGCTCATCCCAAGTGGCCAGTTCTTGGCTAAGACGGCGGTATTCTTCTTGCAAGAGTTCGATCTCCCGGTCGGCCACCGCCAGTTGTTCGCGGATAACAAACAGTTCGCCGGCAATTTCCTCTTGACGCTCGCGGTGTTTTTTCAGCACCACATCCCGCAGGCGCGGGCTGAGGGGACGGGCGCAGAGGGGGCAAGTCCAGTTGCGACGGCGTTGCGGAGCCATAAAGCCGGATCCCTGCGGCTCTGCTGTCGGCGTTGCAGGGGATGGCTCGGCAGGCTGGCCGACAGAAGATAGGGCCGGGGATCCCTCCTCTTGTTCTGCTGCCTCCTCGACAAGGGCTGTCACTCTTGCCAAAGTGGGGGTGACCTGATCTCGTTCGCTGCGCGGAGCACTTTGAGCGGAAAACACCTCTTGACCTTCCTCCCAGGTGGTCACCAACAGGCGGCAGCGTTCTTCTTCCTGTTGCCACTGTTGCTGGAGAACCCGCTGGCGTTCCTGGAGCTTTTGCACGAACAGCCGCCGTTCTTGGACTTTTTCCAACACCCGCTGCTGGTAGAGACGCCGTCGCTCCAGCTCTGCCAAGGCGGCCTCTCCTTCGGCGATTTTCTGCTCCAGTTGCTGCTGCTGTTGGGCTAGAGTTTCCTGGCTTTGTAGTTGCTGGCTGAGAAGCTGAACGCGGGCTTGCAGGCGTTCCCGCTCGCGGCGGATTTGCTCTTGCCAATGCTGTTGCTGCTGGAGAAGGACGGCGGCTTGAGCTTGGGCTTGGTTCAGGGCCTGGAGACGCTCTTGAGCTTGCTGGTAGTGGCGCAGGCCGATTTCGATGCGCTCCTGTTCTGCCAGCAATTGGGCATCGGCTTGGGCCTGGGCTTGGCAGGTGGCCAACTCCTGTTGCAGCCGTTGCATCTTGCGCAGTTGCTGCTGTTGCTGCTCTGCTTGCTGGGCTTGCAGCTTTTGGCGTTCTTGGAGCAGATGCTGCTGTTGCTCGAAGAGGTGGTGGAGATGGCGATCTTGGGCCATCAGGGCTTGGTAGCGTTCGTAACCCGCCAGGATGTCTTCACTCTGGGCAATCAGCTCTTCCAACTGGAGCAGGTGCTGTCGCTGGGCACGCCACTGTTGCTCGGTGTGCTGTAGGTTGGTGCCGAGCTTTTGCAAGTGTTGGGTAAGGTGTTGGTGGCGCTCCTGCAGGATGCAGCGATGTTCGTAGAGGCGCTCTAGGGCTTGCAATTCCTGCTGTTGCTGGGCTAGGAGCTGCTGCAGATGAGTTTGCCGTTGTTGGAGTCGCTCCAGCTCGGCTTGGATTTGGCCAACGTGGGCCTGTTGTTGGTTGAGCTGCTGCAGGCGCTCTTGGAGCAGATCGGCTTTGAGTTTGGCACTGCGCGCCTGTTCCCGGCAGCGGTCGGCCAGCAAATCGTACTGCCCCAACTTGAGCATGTCGGCCAAGATCTGCTTGCGCTCGCCGGGACGCTTCAGGGTGAAGGCATCTGCTTGTCCTTGTCGCAGATAGGCAGAGTGAATAAAGGTCTCGTAGTCGAGGCTGAGCTGACTTTGAATGGCCTGTTGGGTGGCGCGCATGCCGCGGCGGGTTAGGCTGCGCCAGCGAGGTTGGCCGTCGGTTTCTCCGGTTTGAATTTGCCACTCCAGGGATCCCTCGCCCGATAGATGACGGCTGCGCAGGATGCGGTAGGTTTGTCCTCGCGAGCGGTAGATCACCTCTACCCAGGCTTCGCTGGCCCCCTTGCGGATGAGATCGCTGTCATTGCTAGCCCGGCTTTGCCCCCAAAGGCCCCAGGTGAGGGCATCGAGCAGGGCAGACTTGCCTGCCCCATTGGGGCCACAAATGCAGGCAGTATGGATCCCGCGCAGATCCAAAACGGCATGAGCATAACAGAGAAAATTGTGCAAGGTTAGGCGAACCGGGATCACGGAAAACTCTGAGGGGCTCTGGTTGCCAGAAAAAATGGGGTTGAATTATTTAATCCAGAGTATCGCGATAGCGGTGCGGAGCATCTTGAAGTTCTTGGCAGGATCCCAAGTCTTACCTACTTTTTGGGGTCGCGTTGGTGGCGCAGAGCGCTTGGGAGATGCCCCTACTTTTGGGAATAAGCTGCTGGCCTGGGATCCGATTGCATTAGCCGCTGACACAGTTGGGCAATCTGGGTGGGGCTAGCCTCATCCAGCCAGCGGTGAAAGGCTTGGGATTCCTGAAGGCGGCCCATCAGCAGCGTGGGGATCTGCTCCGGACTGTCCAGTTCCGCCAGCCACTGCCGGGGAAAGCCGGTTGCCGCAGCCAGCTCGTCGGGATCCCGTTGGCCTGCCTGCCACTGTTGCATCAGCCAGTTGACTCGGGCGGGGATCTGCTCCCAGGGGGAGGCAGAAGCGGCCAGGATCAGGGTTCGGGGCTGTACCTGTTGCAGCAGTTGTGCCAAGTCCGCCGGTAGCCAGGGCCAGCGGGCCAGTACCAGCTCTTTCCCTTTGGGTGGTGGAACAAAGTTCTCGGCCTCCTGCCCGTCGTAACAGATGGCCCCCTGCTGCGAATCCGGCAGGGGTTTCTGCCGAAAATCTTGGATCTGTAGGCGAGGGGCGGAAATGGTGGGTGCCTGCCACTCTCCCGCAGGGCGCACCGCCAGCACTTTGCCCTGCCAAGGCTGTCTGCCCCGGTCATCCGCCTCCAACTGTAGGGCGATGTCCAAAGCCTGGCATTTTTGCCAGCGCTCCAGCTCTTCTCCGGCTTGCCAAAACCACAGGGTACGGGATCCCAGCTCAAACTTCAGGTGGCGACCATTCTGAGAAATCCCCAACTTAACGCTGCCGCAGCGAACATTCATCAGGGCTACGACGGGGTTGGGGTTGCCGTGCCCAAAGGGCTGCAGAAGCTGCACCTGCCGATACACCTCATCCAGCTCTGCCACCCCGTCCCGGCCCTGAGAGGCCAGAAGCTCCCAATCGATGACGATCTCCACTGCTAAGGTGCGAGCCTGGTGATCTGGGCTGACCCGCGCGGCCAGCTCCCGCCGCAAAGCCAGTTGTACGGCGGCCAGGCAAGAGAGATCCACTTGGATCCCGGCTGCCATAGGGTGTCCACCTCCCCCCAGCAACAGGGGGCGCACAGCCTCGATGGCCTCCACCAGGTTCACCCCCGGCAGGGAACGGCCCGACCCATAGCCCCGTCCCGCTGCTTCGTCTTTGGCGATCAACACCGTTGGGCAGTGGTACTGCTCCACCAAGCGCGCCGCCGCGATCCCCAGAACCCCTGGGTTCCAGCCGGCTTCGGCCAAAACAATGGCTCCTTCTCGGGCCAGATCCATGCTCTCCACCTGTTGGCTGGCCTCTTGGATCACCTGCTGGGTGAGGTGCTTACGCTCCTCATTGAGGGCAACAAAGTGCTGCACTAAGGCCTGGGCACGCTCTGGATCAGGGGTGGTCAGCAGCTCCACCGCCAGGCTGGCATCTTCCAGACGGCCAATTGCATTCAGCTTGGGAGCAAGGCGAAAGCCAACATCTTGGGCTGTTGGCAGCACGGATCCCTTGGGTTGGGCCTGATCCAACAAGGCCCGCAGCCCCAGCCGCTGGGTATTGGCCAGCACCGGCAGGCCCCGCTGCACCAAGTAGCGGCACTCCCGCTGCAACACCGCCACATCGGCCACAATTCCCACCGCCACCAAATCCAGGTGCTGCTCGACACCAGGGATCCCTAGGGCTTGGTAGAGCGCCTCCGCCAACTTGTAGGCCACTCCCACCCCCGGCAAGAAGCGCAGCGGATGTTCAGCCGGCAATCGCAAGGGGTTGACCACCGCATAGGCAGCGGGCAAGGGATCTGGCAGCATGTGGTGATCCGTCACGATCACATCCACCCCTTGGGCTTGGGCCATGGCAATTTCGGCGGTATTGCCCATGCCGCAATCCACCGTCAGGATCACTTGACAGCCCTGGGCCAGCACCTGCTGCAGCCGTTGAGGGTTGAGGCCGTGCCCTTCGGTACTGCGCAGCGGTATGGTGAACTGGACTCGGAAGCCCAAGGGTTGTAACGCCGAGAGCAGAAGACTGGTGCTGGTGACACCATCGCAGTCAAAGTCCCCCCAAATGCACAGGGTCTCTCCCCTTTCCCGCGCCTGTAGCAGCCGTGCCACCGCCCGCTCCAGATCTGGCAGGGATCCCGACGGTGTGGGGGAATAGTGTTCGGGATCCGCGAAGGCCCGCGCTTGCTCCCAAGTGTGCAGACCCCGCAGGGCCATCACCTTGGCCGCATACTTGCCGTATTCCCGGCTCAGTTGCGGATTGAACTGGGGGGGAGTGGGCAGCAGCTCCCAGCGGTATTCCATGCAAGCTCGACAGGGATAAAGGTTCCTAGGAGCCTATCAAAAACTGCCTGGGGAGAAAAGCAGCTTGGGATCCCCAAGAAGGCCTGGTGACCTGCTTATTGACAGCAGTGGGAAGCCACACAACAAGCGGAGGGGTGCTCGTGATTGTGGGTGGCACAGGCTTCGCTGCAGTAGAGTTGACCTTCGTAGCGATAGCCTTGGCTGCTCTCGAAGCTGCAGTTGCAGTGTTCACAGGCGCAACGGACAAGGGTGCTGGCAGACATGATTTTCTCTCCTTCTTTCTCGTTTTTTCCTAGGGATCCTCTTGTCGAAGATCCGCGTCTCTACACCCTAGCGGTTGCTCGGCAACGATGCTGAAACAAGAATCAGA
>NZ_JANSIG010000114.1:0-7734 GCF_047461975.1 Synechococcus sp. R55.3
GGGTTTGCAGCAGGGGGCGTTGGCCGGGATCCCGCTTGAGCCGCTGCCAAATCAGCTCGGGGGTCGCATCCAGCCAAACGGTGAGGCCATGGTGCAAGTAGCTCCAATTTTTGGGGCGCAACACAATGCCGCCGCCTGTGGCGATCACCAACCGGGTGTAGCTGCTCAACTGGGCCAACACCTGCGTCTCCAGATCCCGGAAGTAGGCTTCCCCATGCTCGGCGAAGATCTGAGCGATGGAAGAACCCCCCACCTGCTCCACCAGACCATCGGTGTCGAAAAATTGAAAGCGCAACTGGGCTGCCAGCTCCGATCCCACGGTGGATTTGCCGCTGCCCATCATCCCAATGAGATAAACATTTACGCCGCGCAGGCGCTCAACTTCCTCGGGGTGGATCATGGGAAAGGTACCTAGATATAGCCATGCTCGGCCAGAAACTCCAGAGAAACGCTGCTCTCGGGGGGCAGCAAGCCCAGTAATTTTTCCACATACTTGCCCAAAATATCCGCCTCTATGTTGACGGGATCCCCAACTTGGAGCTGAGAAAGGTTGGTCTCGCGGTAGGTTTGGGGGATCACAGCCACCTTGAACCAGCAGCCCCCTTGGCGCACCTCAGCAATGGTCAAGCTCACCCCATTCACCGCCACGCTGCCCTTGGGTACGATGTAACGCCCGATCTCTTCAGGAACCTTGAAGCTCAGCTCCCAGGCGTTGCCAGTGGCGGCTTGATCCCACAGTTGCCCCACCCCATCGATATGGCCGCTGACAAAATGCCCCCCTAACTTGTCTCCTACCCGCAGCGCCGGTTCCAGGTTGACTGTGCGCGGGCCGAGGGATCCCTGGCCCCAAGTCGAGCGCCGCAGGGTTTCCGGCGAAACATCGGCCAAAAATCCATCGGGCAGAATCTCCACCACCGTCAGGCAAAGGCCGTCCACCGCCACGCTATCTCCATAGGCCAACTGAGGTTGCAACCGGGGACAGGTAACCCGTAGCTGTGAAGAATTGATCAACTGGGCTGTGCCCAAACTTCGAACCAGACCCGTAAACATTGCTTTGGCTCCTTAGGTTTTGCCGGCTGCCTTTTTGGCTTTCTGTTTTTCTCGCTCTTTGGCTCGTTTTTCGGCAGCGATTCGCTCTTGTCGGGCTTTCTCTTTCTCTTCAGCGATCTTTTCTAGATAGTAGTGATAGTTGCCCTGGTAGGCGACCAACTCTCCGTTGCGAATCTCTACAATCTTGTTGGCCACTTTTGAGATAAAGTAGCGGTCGTGAGAAACAAGGATCACCGTGCCATCGTAATGCTGTAAAGCTTCTTCCAGCATCTCTTTGGCCGGGATATCTAAGTGGTTGGTGGGCTCATCCAAAATCAGTAGGTTGGCCGGCTGAAGTAGCATTTTCGCCAACGCCAAGCGGGCTTTTTCTCCCCCGCTCAAAGCCGCTACTTTCTTAAAAACGGCGTCGCCGCTGAACAAAAAGCGACCCAACAGCGTGCGCACTTCTTCGTTTTTCCAGTCGGGCACTTCGTCATGGATGGTGTCCAAGACGGTTTTGCTCAGATCCAAAGCCTCTGCTTGATTTTGCTCGAAGTAGGCAGGGATCACATTGTGTGCTCCCAATTTCACAGATCCCTCGGTAGGTTGCTCTAGGCCGGTGATAAGACGCAGCAGAGTGGATTTTCCTGCCCCATTGGGCCCCAGAAAGGCGACGCGATCCCCACGCTCGATCAACAGCTCCGCACCCAAAAACAAAATCTTATCTCCATAAATGTGCGTCAAATTCTCGATCTTCACCACCTCGCGACCACTGCGGGGAGCAGGGGGAAAGCGAAACTTGAGGGTACGCACGTCGCCAATGGGCGCTTCGACCCGCTCGATCTTTTCCAGTTGTTTTTCGCGGCTTTTGGCCTGAGTGCTGCGGGTGGCACTGGCCCGGAAGCGATCGATGAAGGTTTGTTGCCTTTCAATTTCCTTTTGCTGACGTTCGTAGGCAGCTTGTTGTGCCTCTCGCCGTTCAGCTTTTTGGAGTAGGTATTGAGAATAGTTACCCAAGTATGTCGTAGAAACTCCTCGCTCCGTCTCCACAATTTGGGTGCAAAGCCGATCCAAAAACTCTCGATCATGAGAAACAATCACCATGGGGATCGTCAAGCTCTTGAGGTAGTTTTCCAGCCACTCAATGGTCTCCAAGTCTAGGTGGTTGGTCGGCTCGTCTAGCAACATCAAATCGGGTTTTTGCAGCAGGATTTTCCCCAGGCTGATGCGCATCTGCCAGCCGCCGCTGAAGGCGCTCACCAACCGATCCCCGTCCTCCGGCTCAAACCCCATTTCCGGCAGGATTTTCTCAATACGCGCCTCCAGTTCATAGCCATGTAAACTCTCAAATTGGCGCTGTAGACGATCTAGACGGCGCAAAAGGGTTTCCAACGTGTCCGCGTCCGCCTGCTCCATCTGTTGGGTGATTTGGGCAATTTCTTGGTGAATGCGGTTTTCCTCTTGAAAGACTGTCCAGAACTCTTCTCGCACCGTTCGGGCGGGATCCACTCCAAATTCTTGGGTGAGATAGGCGATGCGCAGGTTGGCGGGGCGGATCACCTCGCCGCTGGTCGGTTCTTCTTGCCCGCAGATAATCTTGAGCTGGGTGGTCTTTCCGGCCCCGTTTACTCCCACTAGGCCGACGCGATCCCCAGGCTTAACTTCCCAGTTCACATCCTTGAGCACCTCACCGGTGGGATAGATTTTGCTAATGTGTTCCAGTCGCAGCATAATGCTCCTTGGGGATCGGGACCAATTGGAGAAGTGTGGCGTTTTCTTTACATTCTTTACTCGATTTTACGTATTCTTGGGATCCCTGTCCATGGATCCTGAGCAATTTCTGCTTGATTTCTCCCTCTCATTGATCTTGCCGGGATCCACGACAGCGTTTAATATTTCTGGTTTGCCTTCAGAAGTGCCTGCTGAACCCTGTTCGATCTTTTTTCATGTCTTCAGGGCTTGTTTGTCGGTACCCTTAGTATGGACTCTTTTGCCAGAAGCCTTGTGAAGCTTCTCTAAGGCTTAAACGACCTCTAATGCCAGCGGGGAAAAGCCAGTTCTGAGAGAGATTGAAGTAGCCGGTCGTGATGACAATGAGGAAGGTTGATCGGATAAGTTTTCAGTGTATGGGATGCTTACTTCGTCTCTTGTTTCTGAAATCCCCGGCAACCTATTTTTCTCTTTTGGGCATGTCCTAATGAGCTATCAATCCATTGACATTAGCAGTCAGCCCAGACAAGTTATGGTCTCTTGAGTTGACTTCTTATCTAACATAAAACCTTTGTTGATTTTGACAGGAAAGCCAATGGCGACGGGGATCAACTCAGAAGGACACTACGCCTTGGCTTGATCCTCGAGGGAACGGGGGGATCCCTGAAACAGGGCAGGATGACCTGTTCTGCCTCCCTGAACCGACAGAGGATTTTGTCTGTGGGCAGGCGGCTGTTGGGCCAGAAGCCGCTTCACCTCTGCATTAAGCTGACTTTCGTTGAAGGGCTTGGTCAAGTAGGCGGTTGCCCCCGACCATTTGCCGCGGATGCGGGCCAGCAGACCATCGCGAGCGGTAACCATCAGGATGGGAAGGGACTTAAACTCTTCTAAGCTGCGCACAATGCGGCAAAGCTCTAGACCATCGATCCCCGGCATGGCGATATCCATCAACAACAGGTGGGGCCGATGCTGAAACAACAAAGGAAGCACCTCGGCGGGGTTGCCCGTTGTAATCACCTGATAGTTGGGCAAATACTGCCGTAGGATTTCCTGCATCACCACGCTGTCGTCCACCGCCAAGATGGTTATCGGGTTGTGGCGCTTGGTCTGCAGCAGCTCTTGGGGTGTTTGTAGGCTGACCAAACCTTTTTTCGCCCAGGAGGCAAAGAGATTGGCCACCTCCAGCCGATCCCGGCACAGCTTCTTGGCGATTGCTTCCAGCGACTGGCCATCTTTGGTGAGGGTGTGGAGCTTCTGTCGTTGCTCATCGGTGATGCGATAGCGGTTGACCCGCTCCCAATTGACCACCGGCACCGCCAGCATGGTCGGGATCGCCACCTTCAAATCTGCCCAGCGATCGTGGCGCCGGGCGGCTTCTTGCAGCAGCGGCTCCAACTCAAACCCGCCAATGGGGGCCTCTTGGGCGACCTGCTCCTGCACCTCAAAGTAACAGGTGCCTGCCCGTTCGAATAGGTAGCGGTCGAAATCGGTAAGCAGGTTGAGCCACAGGGCATCTTCCAGCTCCCCCGGCTTGAGCAGGCCCAATTGCGTGATAGCCTCCAGCAGCTCAGGTAAGGAATGGTCTTTCATCAAGCGCTCTTGCACCACCGAGATGGCCCGCTGTGGCCATTCCAAGTTGAGGCGAGGAATAAAGCGGGAGAGTCGTTTCAGCAGGATTTGCGTGTTGAGGGGTTGATCGGCAGAAAAAAGCAGCCTGCCGTGGTAGTAGGTCAACACCCAGGGTTCCGCACCCTCAGAGGGATCCAGTCCCTTGAGGTGAATGTGCAGATATCCAGTGGTAAACCGCCAACCTTGCTGCCTGAGCAGTGGCGCAAGTTCCTCCGAGCCGAACACAAAACGGGACATGCAGCGTTCTCCGGGCCAACTTCTTCAGGCCAAATGAGCAGCGATTCACCTCAGCCACACGCTCAAACCGTCGAAAGGAGAGCTTCAGAGAGCTCACTTATTTTAACAACTGGCTGATCTTAGCTTTCCCGGCCATTCCTTTACAGCAAGGGAATACCGCTTTGCCAACCAGGATATACACCCATGCAATCCCATATGCAGTGCCTTGAAGGATTACCATTGCAAGGCTAGGGTCCGGCTATGGCTCTATCTTTCTAAATTGAGAGCCTGCCGTTGGGCTTGTAGCAATTCTTGGATCCCGGCTTGGGCCATCTCCAACATTTGTAGCAGTTGCGGGCGACTGAAGCAGGCGGCTTCGGCAGTGCCCTGGATCTCGATGAAGGATCCCTGCTCGTTCATAACAATGTTCATGTCCACCTCGGCTTGGCTGTCTTCCACATAGCACAGATCCACAAGTACCTCTCCCTGCACAATTCCTACTGAAAGGGCCGCCACCTGCTGCCGCAGCGGGGATCCCTGGGCCGGATCCAGCGCCCCCTGTTTGTACAGCCAAGTGATGGCGTCGTGCAGAGCCACATAGCCCCCTGTGATCGCGGCGGTGCGCGTTCCGCCATCGGCCTGCAGCACATCGGCATCGACGGTGATGGTACGGGATCCCAGCTTGCGAAAATCCAAGGCGGCGCGCAGACTGCGCCCGATGAGCCGTTGAATCTCGGCAGTACGGCCCGATAGTTTCAACATTTCCCGCGGCTGTCGTTGTTGCGTGGCTCCGGGCAACATGCGGTACTCAGCCGTCAGCCAGCCTTGGCCGGTGTTCTGCAGAAAAGGGGGAACTTCTTCGGCTACACTGGCGGTGCAAAGGACATGGGTATGGCCGAACTTGACCAACACCGAGCCAGGGGCATAGCGGGTAAAGTGGCGCTCAAAAGAAACCGGGCGCAATTGAGCAGCGGTGCGATTATCTGGGCGTTGCCAGCTCATGGACAGTTCAAAAAGGGATCCCTCGCATTGTCAACCATGTCTGCCCAGTGCGGCTCAGGACTTGGAATCTCTGCAGAATATGACTTGGGCAACGGTCTGACTGTGCAACGGATGCGGACGGAATTGATCTGGGAAGGCAAGGATGACAAGTAGGGCAACCGCGCCGGGTATGCCACCTCTAGGCAGAAGAAAGCAAAGCACTTGTGAGCAGCAAAACTCCAGGCGGCCCATCTCAACCCTCAGCCGCCCTGCTGATTCCCTTTCCCTGCTTATCTCGGAGAACCTAAAAAAACGCACCAGTGCATGCTGGCGCAGGAGGGTCAACTTTCACCCATCAAACCTAGACAAGGGCAGGGATCCGAGATCCTCCCAAGGCCTCCACCAATGCCCGCACTTGAGCCACCATGGCCACTTCATCCTGGAGCCGGCTGACAGCTTTGCCCACCCCTACACCTGAAGCGCCGGCAGCAATGGCCAAGCGCACTGTTACCGTCGAGAGGCCGGAAGCGCAGATAACCGGTACCGAGACGACACGGCTAATTTCATAGGCGGCGGCCAGGGTGGGGGCAGCCTTCTCGATCAGGCCCAGGGATCCCCCGTGAACCGGCTCGGCACTGGTGCTGCCCTCGGTTTGGATGAGATCGGCTCCCAGATCCTCCAGTTTCTCGGCCAATTCTGCCTGTTGATTCAGAGGCAGAGTGTGGGGAACGGTTACCGACAAGAGCGTGCGGGGCAGAAGAGAGCGGGTTCGGCGGGTAAGGTCTAGGACTTCCGCTGCGGAGAAGATGCGGCCTGAAGGGTAGAAGCTGTCGTAATTGCCGATCTCGGCCATGTCTGCTCCTGCCTGTACGGCTGCGGCCAACTGCTGCGGCTCCACCGCCGACACACAGATGGGCAGATCGATCTGGGCGCGTACCCGCTGCACCAATTCGGGGCTGGCAGCGATATCCACCCAAGTGGCCCCTCCCTGTTGGGCGGCGCGGGTGATGCTCAGAACCGACTGCAGGTCGAAGTTTTGTAGACCGCTGATGATCTTGAGGGCCCGACGTTGGGCCAGAGCGTCGAAAAGAGCAGCGTGAGAGGCAGTGGTCATAGGCTCGTCAGCTTTTGAAATGGAGTCCAAGAGGAGTGAAAACAAACGGCTGCTAAAGCTAGGCTTGGAGAAGCCTTTGCTCAGTCTAGAGGGTTTGCCTCAATCCCACAAGGGATCCCTCTTTGTTCATGCTGAGCATCCCAGTCTTTTGAACCTGCCGCAATTCAATACAATAGGGATCCCTTCTTGCAAATGACCATGTACCGCTCCCCTTTCCCCTTCCTAGGCCTGCCTGAGCCGGATCCGGAGATGGCCCAAGCGATTCTCCTGCCCGTCCCCTACGAGGCCACCACCTCCTACGGCAAAGGCACCGCCAAAGGTCCTCAGGCGCTGTTGCAGGCTTCTGCCTATGTGGAGATCTATGACGAGATACGGGATCGCCAGCCGGCTCTCCACCCCGACTTCTCGGAAGAGATCTCCCGCTACTGGACGGCCCCCCCGGTGGAGTTGGAAGGTCTGGGATCTTCCGCCCAGGAGCTGGCTATGGCCGAAATCCAGCGTCGCGCTGCCGAGTGGGTGAGACCGGGGCGGTTCCTGCTTTCCATTGGTGGGGAGCACTCCATCAGCGGGCCCCTGATTGCTGCCCACCTGGCCCATTATCCGGAGCTGCACGTCCTGCAAATCGATGCCCACTGCGACCTGAGAGATAGCTACGAGGGATCCCGCTATTCCCATGCTTCTGCCATGGCCCGCGTGGTGGAGCAAGTGGGCAGCCGCCTCACCCAAGTGGGGATCCGCTCCATCTGCGCCGAAGACCGCCAGACCATTCGCGAGCGCCGTCTGCACACCTTTTTTGCCCACAGCTTGCACACCAAGCCAGCCCAGGAGTGGATCCCAGAGGTGATCGCCACCTTGGGCCCCCAGGTTTACCTGACGGTGGATGTGGATGGGCTGGATCCCGCTGTGGTGCCGGCCACCGGTACCCCCGAACCTGGCGGCTTGGGCTGGTGGGAGACGGTGGAGCTGATTCGGGCACTAGGACAGCAACGGCAAATCATCGGCGCCGATGTGGTCGAGCTGTCGGTCACGGGAGAACGGGAAACCGATCGCCGCAG
>NZ_JANSIG010000115.1:0-7383 GCF_047461975.1 Synechococcus sp. R55.3
GCGGACGAAGGGACTTGAACCCTTACGCCTTGCGGCACTAGATCCTAAGTCTAGCGCGTCTGCCGTTCCGCCACGTCCGCAAAACCTGCATGACCCAACTGGTTACCTGCGCCAGCATTCCAGTTGGAGCCCGCCCACCTATGCTAACCCAAGCCGGCTCTGGCTAACCCGGCAGCTGGGCAACAGCAACCTTCAGATCATCTGTGGCGTCCAGAACCACCCAACCTTGCCCCACCGCCCGCTTCCACAGCTCAAAGTGGAGGTGCGGCCCAGTTACCGCTCCGGTCGCCCCCACATAGCCGATGACGGATCCCCGCTCTACCACTTCCCCCGGTGTTACAGCAACTTCGGACATGTGGCCATAGCGAGTGCGCCGACCGCCGGCATGCTCCAGCACAACGGTGATCCCCAGACCCCCCAAGGATCCCGATGTAACCACCTTGCCGCTTAAAGAGGCCAGGATCGGCGTGCCCATGCTGGCCCCCAAATCCACCCCGGCATGAAACTCTGGCTCTCCGCGGATGGGGTGAATTCGCATGCCAAATCCAGAAGTAATCGGCACCGGGTGAGGTAGGGGGTAGAGCAGTCGTTCGTCACCTGCCGCCAGTTCAGGCAACCTTGGCGTTTGCGGTTCAGGAGCTTGGGGCTGGCTGGGATCCTCGATGCGAATCTCTTGGCCGGGGGCGAGAATGATGCGGCGACCGGAGCTGCGTTCCATCAGCACCACCGGCACCCCACCTTCAGGCTGAGCATGGGGAACCAGGTCATGGTTCTTCTGGGGCTCAATCACGATCTCGCGGCCTACTACCGTCTCTGGGCGGGTTTCTGCCTCAAGGGTCGCAGGGCTGCCCTCTCGTAAAGGAATGGCTCCATCCAGCAGCAGGGCTGCTGCCCCAGGCGTGTCTAGGGCCGGTTCCACCATGGGCGGCGGGGGCAAAGGGGTTGGTTGGGTTTGGGCCAGCAGAGCAGTGGGATAAAACCAGAGCAGAGCCAGCCCCAGCTTCAGCCAAAAGCGCAGCCGCCGAGCTCGGGGGGAGAAAAGGCGCGCTGCCATAACCAAAAGCTTCATCACCGAGTTCAACACAGGCCACATAAAAAACACAAGAGAAATTACAGGCTATCGCCCGCCGGCATGTGATAGCTCAAGCGAACTTGGTCGGGTGTAAGCGTCCGGATGGATTGCTGCTGTTGCAGATGTCGCTCCCCTTGTGTTTGTACTCGCACCCTTCCATCCTCGGCAAGGCCCAAGATCGTGAGGCTAGTCCCCCTTTCGAGCCATTGGACTTGCGGCTTGACCATCCAGGCTTCGTACTCTGAGCGAACGGGGGCAAATCCCCCTTGCAACCAGACGTGGAATCCCTGCTCCATCCCCTGCAGAACCCAGCCGGCAATCTCGGTGCGGTCGAGTGAGCGGTGCAGAGGGGATCCCAAAATTTGGGCTAAGGTGATTGCCCCAATGGGAACGGGGTTGTTGACATTCACCCCCACACCGGCCACCAACCCCAGCAGTTGCCCGCTCCCCCCAAAGCGGCTTTGCACCAGGATCCCCCCCAGCTTGAGCAGAGAATCCGGGCGCTGCTCGTCCACCACCACCAAATCGTTGGGCCATTTCAGCCGCAGCGGGATCCCAAGGTTTTGCCGTAAACGGCCCGCAATGCCCCAGCCCAAGGCCAGGGTCAGTTCCAGCAGCGAGTAATGCAAAGGCGGGGATCCCAGCCAAACGGACAGGTATAGTCCCCCCGGCTCCGAGTGCCACACCCGCCCATGTTGACCTTGCCCAGCCCGTTGGCGGGTGCTGACCAAAACTGTGCCCACTGGCAGCGGCTGTGGGAACCGACGGCCCCAGTCCAAGAGCAGCCGATTGGTGGAATCGGTCACCGCCACTTGCAGCAGATGGCGGCCCCACCGGCCCGCCTGGGATCCCAGCCGCGAGGGAGAAAGCATCTCTACCCGGGATTAGCTCAACACAATGTCTTCCGCCGGACGCTGGGCCAGCCGCTTGAGGTTTTGGTAGCGCAACATGTCCAGCAGATCATTGCCCGAGCGCCCCTCCAGACGGGCCTCCACATGCAGCGCCTGCCCTAGGGCCTCCACCGCCTGCAGCCGCGGGATCCCGCGCAACACCAGGCGATCCACCGCATAGGCGTCAGCAGCCAACAGACGACGGTCATTGGTTTGGTCGCGGCGCAACTGCCAGAGGGCCAAGCCACTCAAACCCCCCGAAACGGTTGCTCCCACGGGATCCTGTTGTACGGCCTCGAAGATCAAGCTCAACCCCCCCAGAGCTGCTATGGCCAGGTAAAAGTCGATCTGCCGCGACACCGCCCGACTGTAGTAGCCCACCTTGTGCAGGAACAGCCCCGCCCGCTGCAGGGGGGTAAATTGCCGCCACTCGTAGGGCTTGATGAACAGCCGCATCTGCCGTTCCCAGGGCATTTGCCGACGGCCTTTGATCACCACCGTTTGCCGTTCCGAGGCGGGCAAGATCTTCACACTCTCCCGCATACTGGCTGGCAGCAGATCCAACAGGCGCTCAATCTCCGCCTGATCCAGAACGTAGTTTTCGTAGCCGTAGTATTCCGAGTTCATGCCGGGCCTGCTCCTCAGCTTAGTCCCATCGCCTGACGCATCTCTCGCACCGCCCGATCCAGCCCCACCAGCACCGCTCGACTGATAATGCTGTGGCCGATGTTCAGCTCCTCCATGCCAGGGATCCGCGCCACTGGGCCGACATTCCAGTAGGTAAGACCATGTCCCGCATTCACCCGCAAGCCCAGCTGAAGAGCCTGTTGGCTGGCCTTTTCCAGGTGGTCAAGTTCCACCTGCCGCTGAGCTTCGGATGAGGCTTCTGCGTAGCGCCCCGTGTGGAGCTCCACCCAGCGGGCTCCCACTTGGGCAGCAGCAGCAACTTGGGTCGGATCCGGGTCGATAAACAAGCTGACGGGAATGCCGGATCCCTGCAGTTGGCCGACCACATCCCTGAGGCGCGACACCTGCCCCGCCACATCCAACCCACCTTCGGTGGTGATCTCCTCCCGCCGCTCGGGAACCAAAGTGACGTAGTCGGGCTTGACCTCCAGGGCAATCGCCACCATCTCATCGGTGGCTGCCATCTCCAGGTTGAGGTGGGTGCGCACAGTTTGCCGCAGCAGCCGCACATCCCGATCTTGAATGTGACGGCGATCCTCGCGCAAGTGCACCGTAATGCCATCTGCCCCCGCCAGCTCGGCAATCACCGCTGCCGCTACCGGATCCGGCTCCACCGTGCGGCGTGCCTGTCGAAGGGTGGCAATGTGGTCGATGTTAACTCCAAGACTTAACAAGGCTTTACTGCTTTGGGTGTAGAGGAGAATACCCCTAGTATTACATTATTCAATTTACGCCGGTCAGATGAGCCAGGATGCCATGGGCCTCAGGCCGCGAGGGTGTAGGCTTTACTCTATGATCAGGTAGCGACGTCTCGCCTGTGCGGGATCCACTCCGGGCTTGCCATGACTGATCCAGATGCCTCTCTGGCGGTGGGACAACACTCCCTTGTTGACCGGGCGCGAGTGCCGGCTCTAATTGCCCAGTACTTGCCGGTGGAGATCTGCATTTACTACCAAGTTGTTCCCTTGGCCCTGGATACCGACAGCCTCATCTTGGGCATGGTGGATCCCCAGGATTTGGCGGCGCTGGACTATGTGAGCAAGATGCTGGCCTATTCCCAGATTTCCGTCCAGCCAATCCCTCTCACCGCTCAGCAGCAGCAGGATTTAATTGCCTACTACTTCAGCCATCCCCCCGACCCGGCAGAGGTGGAGCGGCTGCGCCTCCAGGCCCAAGCCAACCGGGTGACTCGGGAGGTTCCTGCTCCCGTGTCGGGGCCACCCACGCAGTTGAGGCCAACCCAGCCTCCGTCCGTCCCCGCCGACGAATCAGAAGAGACAGTGCAGCAGTTGCTCAACTCGATGCTGCGGCGGGCTTTGGATGAGAAAGCCGAGCAAATTTTCGTGGAGCCTCAAGAGGGGCCTTCTTGTCGAGTGCGCTACCGCCAGCAGGGGATTTTGCGGGATCTGTTCAAAGATCTCTCCGAGTCCATACGAGCGAAGTTGATCACCGCCATGAAGCGGATGATGGCGCTGGATCCGGAGTTGATCGGGGAGCCGCAGCAGGCAGAGGTGGAGCGGATGTACCGGGGGGAGCCACTGGTGTTGCAGTTGCGCATCATACCGCAGCGCTCCAAAAGTGGCCAGACTGCCGCCTCTAGAGAAGGGGCCATCTTGAGCATCCTGCGAGGGGAAGCTCTCCAGAAATATCAACAAGGCCAGAATAACCTCCGCGTCTCTGAGACCCTAGCTTTGGCCCAACAGACCTATCAACTGCTGCAACAATTGCAAAGTGCTCTCAGCAACACAGTTGACAAGCTTAAGCAGTACCCCAGTCCGCCGCGGAGCGACTGGCCCCTGATGACGGAGGTGTTGGCAGCTATTCAAGCCCAAGCCCAGATGATCGCCATCCACCAGCAGGACTGGGAAAAACTCAATTCCGGCAGTTGACCCCCCAAAACCAGCCCCGAGTAACATCCCTTCAACGGGATCCCTCCCGCAGCAGCACCAAAATCACTCCGGCAATGATGCTGATGGTGGCACCGGCAATCAGGCTGGTGGCTAGACGTTCCAGCCGTTCCCCGATGGTTTGTGAGGTGTCGAACTTAAAAGTGAGCTTTTCGACATCACCTGAGAGCTTTTCGACATCGCTCGAGAGCTTTTCGACATCGCCCGAGAGCTTTTCAATCCGCTCCGAGAGTTTTTCGCTATCCCCTGAGAGCCGATCGATCCGCCTCAAAACTTCCTCTTGTTGTTGGGTGAGACGAGCTATTGCTTGGCTATTGGCCTCGACCAGGCGCTCGACCCGCTCTAGGCGCTCTTCCGTTGAAATCGTCATGGAGGCTGACAGTCGCGAGTACGGTACACCAGAATACCCATCCTATGCTATTGCCGGCTATTCGTCTCTCCGGCAGGGGTTTAATGGGAGGGCCTCCCATTCTGCTGCCCTGGATTGGGTGCGGTAATCTTGAGATCGTGAAGTCTTGTTCGTTAGCTTCCATGCCGTCAAAAGATCCAACTCCTCTGCCCAAGCCCCAGTCGCCATCAGGGGAAACCCCTGCCAGCTCGGGATCCCGCAGCTGGTGGCAGGCGCAACGGGAAAACCTTCTGACGGTGGTGCTGGCTCTGTTGCTGGCCTTCGGCATTCGCACCTTTGTGGCAGAGGCGCGTTGGATCCCCTCCGATTCGATGCTGCCCACTCTGGAAGAAGGGGATCGGCTGGTGGTGGAAAAGGTCAGCTACCGCTTTGGTTCGCCCAGACGAGGCGATATTATTGTTTTCAACCCTCCCGCCAAACTGAACTTCGACGGGGCCTACATCAAGCGGGTGATCGGCCTGCCGGGAGATCGCATTCGCATCGCCAACGGTGAGGTCATCATCAACGGGATCCCGCTGCGGGAAGACTACATCTATGCCCCCCCCGACTATTCTTGCCCTGGCGAGCGCTGTCCTGGAGTTCCCAATCAGGGATCCGAATTCGTGGTTCCTCCCCGCTCCTATTTTGTGATGGGGGATAACCGCAACGACAGCCAAGACTCCCATGTGTGGGGTTTCTTGCCGGAAGAAAACATCATCGGCAACACCATTTTTCGCTTTTGGCCCCCGAATCGCCTACACTTTTTTGCCCCGCCAGAATATCCTGAGCTTCTTTCAGAGGCCCAAGTGTTGGGCAACACAGCCCGGTAGAAAGCCAGCTTGACCCTGTCGGGACTGCTCAGTGCAGCCGCTCCAGCACATAGTCCACCATCTGAAACAAAGCACGGCGCGCCACAGAGTCCGGCAGGCTATACAGCGCTTCGGCAGCCCGCTGGGCATAGTCGCGGGCCAACTGACGAGAGCGTGGGATCCCTTCGCTTTGATACACCCACTCCAGGGCCTGCTTCAGGTCTTGCGGGTTGGACAGCTCCCTGAGAATGAGCTCTCGCATCTGGGGAAATTCCTCTAGGGCAAACAGAACGGGTGCAGTGAGGTTGCCCTGGATGAGGTCGGATCCCACAGGCTTGCCAAGCGTCTCTGCCGAAGCGGTGAAATCCAACAGATCATCGACGATCTGAAAAGCAATGCCCAGATCCCGCCCAAAATCGAACAGGCGATCCGCCACTTCCTCGCTAACCCCGCTCAGCAGGCCAGCAGCCTTGGAACTGCCGGACATGAGGGAGGCCGTTTTGTAGAAGCTCTTGGCCAGGTAGTCTTCCATCGACACATCCGGGTCGAAGCGGGTGAGGCTCTGGCGCACCTCTCCCTCCGGCAAATCCATGATTACTTTGGAAAGGAGCTTCACTACCTCCAGGTTGTCCAGATTGGCCAAGTACCAAGCAGCTTGGCCGAAGAGGTAATCCCCCGCCAGCACGGCTATCCGATTGTCGAAGAGGGTATTCACCGTATCGATGCCCCGTCGCACATCGGCAGCATCAATCACATCGTCGTGAACCAAGCTGGCCGTGTGGATCATCTCAGTAATCTCTGCCAAGCGCCAATGCCGTGGGGTAATCTCTCCATCTGGGGTGGTGGCGCGGGCGATGAGGAGCACAATGGCTGGCCGGATCCCTTTCCCTCCCGCCGAAAACAGATGTTCGGCAGCCATGGCCAGAATGGGGTGCTTGGCACTCACCAACCGCGTCAGGTTCTGGCGTAAACGCTCCAGATCCGCTTCTACAGGGCCAAAGGGGGAGAGCACAGAGGTCATGGAGCCAAAGTATGAGAGGTTTTACAAAATTTCACATCTTTTCCTATTGTAGAGTACCCCATCGTTCCCGGGGAAAACCAAGCGGTATCATGCAGGCAGTCCTTTGCCCTTTTTATGTCGGATCCCGTTCCCCCACTTCGATCTCATTCCGTTCCGCCGCTCCCTTCAGAACCCGATTGGGAGGAGGAGTGGGAGCTGGCGCTGGAAAAGCCGCCGCTGCCTGGGCGGGCCCAGCCTCACCATCATGATCCCCAGTCTCGGCGCAAGTTGATCAACCGCTTGGCTCGCATCGAAGGGCATGTGCACGGGATCCGCTCCATGATCGAGCAGGATCAGCCTTGTCCAGATGTGCTGCTGCAAATTGCCGCCGTCAAGGGAGCGCTGGATCGGGTGGCGCGGCTGATTTTGGACGATCACATTCGCCACTGCATCCGCCATGCCATCGAGACCGGCAATATCGAGGTGGAGCTGGAAGAGTTGCAGCGGGCTCTGGATCGTTTTATCGGCTAGGTTTTGATGGTCATTTTGATTTAAACTAGGTTGTGTTGATCTTTCATTTGAGCCAAAAGAGAGCACTGACGAGATAGAGAAAACTCAAGAAGTTCCTGG
>NZ_JANSIG010000116.1:0-7337 GCF_047461975.1 Synechococcus sp. R55.3
GGCAGAGGAAGAGACTAAAATCCTGCCGTCAAGGGGATGGGGAAACCCCATCCGCCTATGCGGTGGGGTAGTTCATTTCAACCGGCCCACCGATCCCGCCACTTGACCGTTCCCTCGGCGGCCAGCAACCAGCGGCGGGCTACCAGGTTTTCTCGGATCGGCGAACGACCCTCTCGCAGCAGAACGTACTTGTAGGCAATGGCTTTACCGGCGCTTTCGTTGAAAGGGATCTCCCCAAACCAGGTGTTGGCGTTGATGTATTCCAGCGGGTAGCCCCGAGCAATGTCCCAATAGCCCAACTCTGGGCAATCCCCGATGACCACAATCCATTCCCCCGGTTGGGTATTTACCCCATTCAGTTGGGCCCGCACGATCACCTGGCCCTTGACTCGCTCTCCCACATGGCTAAGGACGATTACTCCGCGGGTGGGCAAATCCAAACCGTGGATCTTCCCCTCTTTGACCGTAAACTTCTGGCGAGTCAGGATACAGGTGTGCTCCCCATCGGGAAATTCGGTGTCCACCTGCTCCAGGTGGGTGGCCTCCCCCCGATTGAGGGCAACAAAGCAGCGGCTATCCCGATAACGACGGGTATAGCACCAAACCTCCTCTGTCAGATATTTGCGCCACTGGCTGCCCAAAGATACCGCCGGGTTGAGACGGCGCAACCCCGATAGCAGGCGAATCTGCCGATAAAGTGGAGAGTTGGGATCCCAGCTTTCCATCATCGGGCGATTGTAGGGATCGTTGCCCCCATCGGTGTCGTTGTGCAGGTATTGTTCGGTGCCGTAGTAAATACAAGGGATCCCACGGCTGGTCATGATAATGGCGATTGCCACCGCCAGCATTTCCGGATCCGGGTTTAGGGTTTGGAAGCGGCACATGTCGTGGTTGTCGATGAAGGTGATCAGCTCTGTAGCCCCGTTGTAGCGATAATCTTTGGCGATGACGTCATCGACGAGGCGAAAGCCCTCAGCAGCCCCCTGCCCCAAAGCTGCCCGAATAGCCATGCACAGGCCAAAATCCAGGATCGTCATGCCGGAATGGTTGGCAAACTGCACCGAAGCTTCCACATCTGGGCCACTGTAGATCCACTCTCCAAAAACAAAAACATCCGGCTTGTGGGTTTGGATATCGGCATTGAACTCCTGCCAAAACCAGATGGGCATGTGCTTGACAGTATCTACCCGCAGAGCATCCACCCCTCGATCCAACCACTGCTTGATGGCGGACTTGATGTAGTTGCGATAGTCGGGATTGTTTTCGTTAAACGTCGCCAGTCCGGCCAACTCGCAATTTTGCACCTGCCACTCATCTTCCCAGTTCGTCACTTCGCCGTAGTGGTGGTACCAATGGTTTACATCGTTGTTGAAATCGGCAATGAGCTTCCCATCGTCGAACAACTGACCTTTGACGCCCCCTGTATCCGGGCTGCTGTGGTTGCAAACAATGTCCAGCACGAGCTTCATTTTGCGCTTGTGCATCTCCGCAATGAGCCGATCGAAAGTGGTAGGGGCCGGATTGTTGAGCGAGGGATCCTCCCCTTTGGCGATGTAGCGTGGGTTGATGCGCTTAAAGTCTTTCGTCCAGTAGCCGTGCATCGCTGCACTTTCAATAAACAATCGCTCCACTTGCTCGAACAAAGGCGTGAGCCAAATGGCTGTGATCCCCATCTGTTGCAGATAGTCCAGCTTGTCGATTACCCCTTGTAGATCTCCACCCCAGTATTTGCCCCAGTCTTGCCTTTGAGGATCATAAAGTTCTGGGTTCGGCCCTTCGTTATTTTCCGGATCCCCATCAAAAAAACGATCCACCACCAAAAAGTAGATTGTTTCCTGACGGAACTCAATGTCGCGAGTGTAGAGAAACTCCAGATCCCCAGAGGATTCTGAAGGCTCAACAATATCCGCTCGCCGGTTCAGTGTTTCCATAAAAGCAGCCCTCCCACCTTAAAAACAGCTCAACAGACACGAACACAAACTGAAAAAGGCCAGAGGCTGCTGCAAGTCCAGCTTTTACCTCTAGCCCTTAGCCCAGAAGAGGATGCTTCTGTTGCCAATCCTCAAACTTCAAAGCATTCTTTACGCAAAGTGAACAAGTGAAGGTTGTGCCTGCATCAGAAGGCTCGCTCCGCTGAGCGACTCAATCTGCTCAACCCAATTAACCCAAAAGGTTGTCTATACCCTCTTTCACCGCATCTTTCAGATCTTCCTTGGCATGCTGAGCTGCAGCCTCCATTTGCTTGGCCTTGCCCTCTAGTTTTTGCTTTTCATCCCCTGTGAGCTCCCCCACTGCTTCTTGAATCTTGCCCTCGATATTCTTGGCCGTAGCTTCAATCCGGTCTTGAATACTCACAGATGTACCTCCTAGCTCTTGATAACACCGAGCAGCTCGCACGCCTTTTGAATCGATAAACCTGCAATTCAATTGCGCAAGTGCTCACGGCAGAGACGCTAGCACAGAATCCTCAGACTGGGAGTGCTCTCATGGGCACCGTTCCGGTCTGCTTTTGGCCACACTCTTCAAGCGGATCCCTGCCGGCCCGCAACTCACCCGCTTCAGCTGGCGCCAAAATTCATCTCCCCGATGTCCCCAATGGGCCACAGGCTACCGATTGTCCGACGGCTGATGGGCGGAGTTCTTTGGGAGCGCGGCGTAGTGGGGACAACGGCAGGGGCCCAGAGGGTTCACTGCGCAGGGCAGGTGGGGTGACCGAGAAAAGTAGCGGCAGGAGGGATCCCAGGGCAAGCCACAAGAGAGAGTTGGTACGGCCCGGTGGGCGCGCTCGTCCCGGATTGAGAAGCGACGGGATCCACTCTTTTCCAGCAGAGGGATCAACTGCGCCAAGAACGTCAGCCCTAACCACAAACCAACTCCCATGACCAGTGCTTGCACGATCGTTCTCCTTCACTCACCCGTTCAAGAGTGTCGCCTTCCGACCCCGATAGCCTAAGTCAGCTTGTTTCGGCAGAGCTAGAGCGGCAGCCAGTTTTGGAGCTGTCCTTCCCTGCCGACGAGAACCCAGCAGAAAAACCGACTAGAGTGAAATATGGACTGACCCACTGGGCCTTTGGATTCCATGACAACCTCCACCCTTGATGCTGCCGCCATCCTTGAGGCGTTGCGCCCTGTTCAAGATCCGGAGCTGCGCCGCAGCCTGGTGGAACTGAACATGATCCGGGATATTCGCGTCGAGCCTGGGCGAGTGGCCTTTACCCTGGTACTGACCACGCCGGCCTGCCCTTTGCGGGAATTCATTGTGGAGGAGTGCAAAGCTGCCATCCGCCGGTTGACCCCCATCGAAGCCATTGATGTCACGGTAACGGCGGAAACCCCCCGTTCCCCTTCCCTGCCGGATCGCCAGTCCATCCCCGGTGTGCGCAACATCATCGCCATTTCCAGCGGCAAGGGGGGCGTGGGCAAAACCTCGGTGTCGGTGAATGTGGCGGTGGCGCTGGCCCAAAGCGGGGCCCGGGTGGGGCTGCTGGATGCCGATATTTACGGCCCCAATGTGCCGCTGATGTTGGGCCTGCAGGATCGGTCTCTGGTTGTGCAAAAACGGGAGGACGGCGGCGAGGATATCTTCCCCCTGGAAAATTACGGCGTCAAGATGGTGTCGATGGGCCTTTTGGTGGGGCGGGATCAGCCGGTGATCTGGCGGGGGCCGATGTTGAACGGGGTGATCCGGCAATTCCTCTATCAGGTGCAGTGGGGAGAGTTGGACTACTTGGTTGTGGATATGCCCCCCGGCACCGGCGATGCTCAGTTGACCCTGGTTCAGGCAGTGCCGCTGGCAGGAGCTGTGATCGTCACCACGCCCCAATCGGTGGCCCTGCTGGACAGCCGCAAGGGCTTGAACATGTTTCGGCAGTTGGGGGTGCCCATCCTGGGCATTGTGGAAAACATGAGCTACTTCGTCCCGCCCGACCTGCCGGATCGCCAGTACGATATTTTCGGCTCAGAAGGGGGAGAGACCACGGCCCGCGAGCTGGGGATCCCTTTGCTGGGGCGGATCCCGCTGGAAATCGCCCTGCGCCAAGGGGGAGATATGGGTACGCCTATTGTCATCGGCCAACCTGAGTCGGCTTCAGCCCGGGCCTTGAAGCAGATTGCCAAAACCTTGGCAGGCCGCGTTTCCATGTTGGCTTTGGGGGCAGGCTAGAAGCGCTCTGCTTCCACCAACGAGACCCCGAAGCTGCGTCCTCCCACCACAATCCCCTCTTGGGCTTTACCGCGCACGGTCACTGTGCTGTTCATGGCCGGCAGCCCCTTGTCGGTGATGACCCAAAGGGAACCGCTGTTGTCTTGGAGCTCATACACACCCTGGCCGAACACTCCTATCTGGTTGACCACGCGACCGCGGATATACACATCGGTGTAGCGGGAGGGATTTTGTTCGATCTGGGCGATGGGGGTTGTGCCGATGCCCAGCCGCGCCAGTTGCCCACACCCTGCCAGGGCTAAGCTGAGGCCCAGCAGGAGCGCCAGGGATCCGCCGCGGAACGATTGGCCAAGTTGCTGTTTCATGGGTTGCTTCCACTGACGAGCACCTGCTCCCACCATAGCAAGCCGGCAGCCGATCCACGGCCAAGTCAGAACTTCTCGCCAATGCCGAAGTGCAGTTGGCCTTGGCCAGCTCCGCCTTGCCCAACCGCGTAGTCGATGCGCAGCGGCCCCAAGGGAGATTGGATGCGAATGCCGACCCCCAGCCCCAAACCACTGCCCGGCTTGTTGCGCACCAGGGCAGGATTGCCGGCCACCGCAGCTCCACTGCCCAAATCGGTGCCGTAGTCGGCAAAGACCACTGCCCCCACCGGGTCGAAAATGGGAAAGCGCAATTCGGCGGTTGCCGTAGCAAAGCTGCGACCGGAACCGATACCCCCCTCGAAAAAGCCCCGCACCGAGTTGCCGCCACCAATGGCAAAAGCATCGTAGGGAGCCAAGTCGCCGATGGTCGTGCCTGCTCGCACATCAAAGGCCAATACCTGCGGTCGCTCGCTGCGGGTTTCAAACAGGTTGACGGGAATGAACTGGCTGTAGCCGGCCTCGAGGCGGTTGGCATTCAAGCCATTTTGAAACAGACGTACCGACTGTTCTGTGGAGATGCGAAAGACCGAGCCCTGGCTGGGGCTGTTGGGGTTGTCGCGGGCGTCGTTGATGAGGCCGAGGCGCAGGGTGGTGTAGCTGTCTTGGCCGCTCTCGCTGAAGGTAATCGGGTTGCCCAGCACATCGAAGCGCTGCTGCTCCCCGTTGCTGTTGCGAGCTTCTACAAATTGGATGCGGGTGCCCAAGCTGGCCCGCCAATTGCCCCCAATCGGGCGAGAGAAAGTCACCCCGCCGCCAAGACGGTTGATGCGCACGGGATCCCCATTGGGCAGGGTGAATCCCTCATTAAAGACAAAGCTGGAGCTCTGCTGGTTGGAGATGTTGACGTTGTAGGAGGTGGGAATGTCCAGCGTGGCAATCCGCGGGTCGGTGAAGTTTAAGTCGAAGAGGGTTTCGTTGGTGCCCACCTGCACGTTGAAGCTGGCACTTTGGTTGTTGCCGCCCAAGTTTTGTTCGGAGACGTTGAGGCCGGCGAAGACCCCTGTGGCGGAGCTGACGCCGATGGTGCCTCCCAAAGTGCCGGTGCGACGTTCTTCCACGTTCACCACCACCACCACCTTGTCGGGATCCTGGCCGGGGTTGAGCCCCACATTCACATCTTGAAACAGGTTGAGATTAAAAACCGCCTGCAGGTCTTCCTGGATTTGGTTGCGGTTAAACACATCCCCCGGCTTGGACTTCAACTCGCGGGTGATGATGAAGTCACGGGTTTTGGTGTTGCCCTGAACGCGAATATCCTCGATCACCCCTTCGGCGATTTCCAGGGTGATGGTGCCGTCTTCAGAGGAGCGCACATCCGTAACCTTGGCCAGCACGTAGCCCTTGTCGGCGTACCACTGTTCAATCTCGGCCACCGCCGATTGCAGCTTGCCAAAGTTGAGCACCTGCCCTTCTTGATCGGCAAAGGCGGCTCGCAACACTTCGGGATCCAAAACGTTCGCCCCTTCCGTGCGCACGGCTTTCAGGATTGGGTTGGGCTTGACCTCAAAGGTGACCCGCACCCCCAAAGGCGTATCGGAAGGCACTGCCCGCACATCGGCAAACAATCCGGTGGCAAACACGGCATTGATGTCTTCCCGCAACTGGGATCGGGTGGAAACCTCGCCGGCGCGGGTGCGGATGACGCTGTAAACCCGGTTGATCAGCTCCGGATCTTCAGTGCCCTCAACCACTACCTCCGCTACCAACACTTCTGGCTCGCCGGCAGTGGGGGGTGGGGTGGGGGAGGGCTGGGCGGGGGTGTCGCCACCAGTGCGCAGGTCAAGGGTGCCGGGCTGGGGAACCGATTGCGCCCAAGCCGGGGATCCCATCAGCAGAGCGCTACGGGACGCTTCAGCAAACGCAAAAGCGGTGCAGAGCACCATCCCGCGGGTGAGCGCTGAAGTTAGCCAAGGGCGAAGTTGCCTGGAACGATTCATGGGGATCCCTCGCACACCAAAAAGCAAGATTGCAGAGCCGGGCCAAGATTGTGCTAAAACCCTCTGCCGCCCAGCAGCGGACAATTGCCCTGGATTATATCAATCCCCATCCACCCAGATCCGAGCGTGGCCGCGAACCGGATTGCGGACTTGGGCAGTCTGGAGTGCAAAAAGCAGCCTCCCCCGCTCAAGGCAGGCGCAGGGATCCCCTACAGCGCTGGCCGCAAGACCTCGGCTCGACTTCCTCGGCAGCTAGGTTGACTTGGGAGTTGAGGATGACGACGGTGATGGGAGCAGGAGTGGGAGGCAAAGAGCGGCTGCTCCTCCAGCCCCAACTGTCGGCGTACTGTTGTGGGGGAACGTTGGGCAGGATCAGGACGGTGTTTTGCAGGACGTTGCTTTGCAGGGTGGTGGCGTTGCCGTTCAGGATCGCCATCTGCTGGGTGTGGGAAGTCTGAGCCAGGACGGCTGGAGCAAACCCGAAGCCGAGCAGAGCTGCCACTCCGGGGAGGAGGAGTTGGGTGGACAACATCGAGGATTCTCCACAAGACGCCAGGATGCCGACACTTTAGCCTGCTTTGCCCTCCGCTGAGTTGCCGCAAAAAAGCAAAAAAAGCTACGTGATGGGGAGGGATCCCTGCTGGGGACGTACAGCCGCGCGGCCCAGGCCCACAAAAAGGCCTGCAGAGGGTACTCTGTGCAGGCCCGTCTTGCTCGTCTGGATTGTCTTGATGGAGCTGATACATTCACGCTGAACTCTCCTGAACATGGTTCAGGAAAGAAGCGATCGCATCCTGCCTATCTCTGAGCAGG
>NZ_JANSIG010000117.1:0-6956 GCF_047461975.1 Synechococcus sp. R55.3
AGGGCCTCCGACAGAGAGCGGTTGAGGAGCAGCAGTGTGCCCAAAGTCAGGGCGGAGATGCTCACGCCGGTCACCACGGCCACCAGAATGGCGGTATGGCGGGGGCGCAGGTTAAACCAGGTAAGGCGCTTTTTGCCAATGCGGTAGCCCACCCGATCCCCAACAGCGGCAATCAGGCCACTGACAACCAACATGTAGAGGATTAGCAGTACGCCTTGCATATTCCCGGATCCCTGCCATGGAAATCTTAGCAAGGTTGCCCTGAGGATTTTGGGAGTTGTTGGGGAGGTGGGAAATAGGAATTCAGCTTACTCGCGCAGGAGCCCCGCGCTGTACCCGTAGGGTCAGCGTCGGGAGGAATGCGTCTTGATGAAGTATGGTAGAGCTATGACCCAAGTCCTGACCCTTTCCTGCAAGCTCAGGGTAGCAGAAGCTCAAGCGGCAAAACTCTCTGCTACCCTTTCTGCTTTCACAGAAGCCTTGAACTGGGTCAATGCCAACACCCCAGCAAAGGTAGTCAATGCCATCAAGCTCCAATCCCTTTGCTACTACGAACTTAGGTCGCGATTTGGCTTGTCCAGTAACTTGGCTCAGCAGGTATACCGCAGAGTCGCAGGTAGTCGCAAAGGAGCACAACGGAAAAATAGACCCGTCAAGGAGTTCAAGAAACCGTTTGTTACTTACGATGCCCGCATCTTTTCCTTCAGAGAGAAAGATTGGACAGTGTCCATCACTACCGTTGATGGCAGGGAACGGTTTGAGTTAGCCATCGGCAACTATCAACGCAGGAAGTTAGCAGGGACAAAACCCAAAGCAGCGACTCTGGTTCAGCGTCGTGGTGGTGGGTTCTATCTGCAAATTTGCCTAGAGACAGAAACACCTGTTACCAAACCGCAAGAGCGAGTAATAGGCGTGGATTTGGGGAGAACAGACATTGCCCATACATCGGAGGGAGAGAACTGGCATGGACAGCAGTTGAGCAAAATACGAGAGCATTATTCCAAGCTGAGAGCGGTACTCCAGCAAAAAGCCAGTAAGGGCAGCCGCAGTTCCCGGCGCAGGTGCAGAGAGCTGCTGCAACGGCTGTCTGGCAAGGAGAGGCGCTTTCAAGCGTGGGTCAATCATCGCATCTCCAAAGCTATTGTGGCTAGGCAAAAGCAACGAACAGCGCTATTGCTTTAGAGGACTTGACAGGGATTCGGGAAAGGGTCAATCAACAGCCGCGCAGTCAGACAGAGCGTATGCGTGCAAATAGTTGGGCGTTCTACCAACTGCGCACCTTTATTGGCTACAAAGCTCTGCAAGCAGGAGTTAGGGTGGTGTTGGTGAATCCCCGCTACAGTAGTCAAACTTGCCACCGGTGTTTGCGCATTCATCCCGACCCTGAACAGTCCTACCGCAGTGGGAAGCAGTTTAAGTGTGGGCACTGTGGATGGGAAGGGGATGCGGACTTGAATGGTGCGAATGTGATTGCGCTTTTGGGGGCTGCTGTAAACCAGCCTAGAGGTTAAGCCTACGGCTCGCTTCGCGAACGGGTTTGTTTTGTTCTCTGGCAGAGCATAACAGGCTCAGGGCTACTGAAAGCCCGCACTCTTTCGCTTTAGCGGCGCCGAGCGCTTTGCGTCAGCATGAGTGGTGCGGGTAGTTTACACTTGCTCGGCGAGGAGCATCGAGAGCAGGTAAGGCATCAACTCCAAACCTGGGCAAACCGCCCCGGCGATAGAGCAGGGATCCATTCATCCGCCTGTCCATAGGCTTGTTGGGCGAAGCGACGGGCCAAAGCGGGCACGATGGGCAGGGGGTTGCTGAAGCCGGAAAACAGTTGCAAGCCTTCCCAACCGGGCAGGGATCCGACCAGAGGCTGGTGATCGGCGCTAAAGGCCACCAAGCAGTGATACCACCGTCCGGGCAGGTGGGCCAACTTGGGCAGGTAGCGACCAGCCTGTTCCCGGATCTGGGCTTCGCTGGCGGCTGCATCCACCTCGGCATGGGGATCTGTCAATACCCGGCTGATCTGGCCCATGCGAATGCTGCCATCCACAAATTGCAGGATCCCGGCATCCAAAATCGGCGGGCCAAGCTCGTGCCCCGGCTCGTCCCAGAGGGGATCCCGATCGGGATGGGCGGCTTGCCGCTCCAGTTCCAAGCGTTGCACAGGCGCGCTCATCACCAGCGCTCTCAATTGCAAATCCGAGGGCTCCAGCTCCAGGGATTCGGCATGGGTGAAGTAGATGGGCACCCGGATCCCCGCTTGGCGCAACAAAGCCCGCGTCCAGCCGCCGGCACACACCACCACCTGGCCTGCTCCATAGCAGTTGGCTCCAGCCTCTACGCCCGTGATACGCGCTTCCTGCCGCCGCAGGGCCGTTGCTGTTGTGATCAAGAGGGATCCCCCCAATCGTTGCAAGGCTGTTTGAAAGGCCAGCGCCGTCAACAAGGGGTTGATGTGGCCATGCCGAGCCCAGAGCACTGCTTCCAGAGCTGCCGGATCCAGCAGTGGCTCCAGCTCGCAGGCTGCCTCCACCGAAATCCGCCGGGGTGGGATGCGACAGTCGGCCAGATCCGCCTCGACAGCCTCCACATCACAGCCGGGGGCAATGGGCATGAGCAGGTCCAGCTCACGAAATTGAATGTCTGCCTCCAACTCCTCTGACAGGGTGCGGTAGCGTTGGATCCCTTCTTCCCCCAAAGCTTTGAGCATCGGCGTTTTGCCCGCCCAATGGGCCAAGCCCCCGTAGCTGTAGCGGGTTGCCCCCTTCAGCACCGCTTCTTTCTCCACGAGGAGAACGGATCCCCCCTGGCGGGCCAGCTCATAGCTCAGAGCTGCCCCGGTAATCCCGCCACCGATCACGATCCAGTCGTAGTTGGCCATCGCTTCCCTCGTTGCCCTGAACCTCATCTTGCGGCAAAGTGGCTCCGTTCAGGGTAGCAAGCGCAGCAGAACCTAAGCCTGCACCGGTGGCCGATACTGGCTGAAGAGGAACTCGCAAAGGGCTTCTTTGAGTCCAGATTGAGAGTCTCCTCGGGTTCAGAGTCTGCCAAAGTCCATTTGTGTTCATCGTAGCCAATTGCATAGCAAGGATGAGGGTATGAACGAACTACTTCAAACCATCAACCGCAGTCTCCTGGAGATGGTGGGGCGAGGCATTGAGCTGTTGCCGGGCTTTTTGATCGCCGCAGTCATCCTCTGGGCTACCCGCTATGGCGTTCGAGCCGTGCGGCGTCTGGTAGGATCCGCAGCCAATCGGTGGATCCCCAGCCCTTCCCTGCAAATGCTGCTGGTGCAGATCGGCCAAGTGGGCGCCTGGGTGGTCGGGATCCTCGCGGCCAGCGTGGTGGCTTTCCCGGATCTGCGCTTGGGTGACCTCATCGGGCTACTGGGGTTAGGGTCGGTAGCCATTGGTTTTGCTTTTCAAGACATTTTCAAGAACTTCTTGGCGGGTGTGCTGCTGCTTTTGAACGAGCCTTTTCAACTCAACGACCAAGTTATCGTCGGAGAATTCGAAGGCACCGTTGAAGAAATCAGCATTCGCTCCACCCAGCTTCGCACCTATCAGGGGGAGCGCGTGGTCATTCCCAATGCTATTGTGTTTACCAGCCCGATCACGGTCTTGACCGATCGCCCCTTCCGCCGTACCGATCTGGAAATTGGCCTCGACTACAATACACCTCTGCCCAAAGCTCTGGAGGTGCTGCGGGAAGCCATGCAGGGGGTCGAGGGGGTGCTGGCGGATCCCCCCTTTGAGTTGGACATTGTGGGGTTCGGAGACAGTTCCATTGATTTTGTGGTGCGCTACTGGACTCGGCCCCGCAAGCCGGAGGTGCGGCGCGTCCGCACTCAGGTGATGATGGCTCTCAAACAGGCCTGCGACCGAGCCGGATTGGTCATCCCCTACCCGATTCGCACCGTTTACGTGTTCGACCAGCACGATTTTCAGGATCACATCCCTAATCCCAAGGTCGCCTAGGGATCCCTACCAGCGGGCCAGCAGCATCTGAAATCGGCTCTCCCCCAGCAGAATTGCCTTGGGATCGGGATAAGTCTCGCCAAACCAAGCTCGCAAGCGGGCAATGGCCGCCTGGAAGATCTCCTCTGGGATCGGCCAGGAGCTGCTGTAGCAGCGCTGAGCGTACAGATCAAACAAAGCTTGGGCAGCGATGGCCGTCTGCCACTCTGCCGCTGTCCTCTGTTCCACATGAGCCCCTTGAGACTGCAACAACGCTTCCACCTGCTCGGCATCGGCTCCAACCTGTTGGGATTCAAATCCCAGCTCTGCCAGAATGCCTGTCCACCGGGCCTCGAACGAGTGGCGGGCGCTCATCACCCGCTCTCCATAGCCGTAGAGGTAGACCCCACCTGGCTTGAGCACGCGACGGATCTCGCCAATCGCCTGCTGCCACTCGCGGATCAAGTGCAACACATGCACCGTGATCACCGCATCAAAACACTGCTCCCTAAAAGGCAGGTTGGTGGCATCGGCCATCTGCAAATGAACCTGTGGCGGCATTTGGCCCAGACTTTGTTGAATTTTGTGCCGCAAGACGGCCAGCATGCGCTCGGAAATGTCGATGCCGGAATAGGAATAGCCGCGACGGATCAGCGGCAAGGCAATGCGTCCTGTCCCAATGCCCACCTCGAGAAAGTGGGTCTCAGGGGTGGCTTCCACCGCGGCCAAGATTGCATCGGCGATCGCTTCATCTACGCCGGGAGGAAAGCTGCGGGTGGCATCGTAAAAATCGGCGGCCCGATCAAAACAGACGCTGTGGGATCCCACCATCGCTGCACACTTCCCCAACGGGCAAACCCAGACAGACATAGTATCAACAGAAATAGGCAGGGATCGCCGGGATCTCTGCCCATCTCAAGCCCGAAATTGGATCTCTTCTCGGCTTTCCTCAAGCCTCTTCAAGACTCCTGCGCCAGGCGAGCGTAAAACAAGCCTTGAACGCGAACAGTGTGGGGTTCCATCGCCCCTTGCTCGGTGCTGGAAGGCTGAATGCTAACAAAGGATCCCGCCATCTCCCCGGTGCTGGGATCCACGCGAGCGATCCGCAGCGACATTTTCCCCTGGGAAACCTCGTCCACCTTGCGGTTGGTGGCAAAATCATCTTTGGCAGCCTGTAGACCTACCGCAGTGTCGTAGCCGGTGTTGGATCCCCGCCCGCGCGGGTCGAGGAAGGTGCTGCTGTGATAGCCGGGCACCAAGAACTCCCCTTCAAAATCCGTCGAAGGGTCAATGGCGGAGCCCTGGGCAGTGGCGACCAAGTCTTTCACGCTAAACAGAAACGGCACCAGCTCGCGGCGGGGCATTTGGCCGGTGGTCGGCTGAAAGGTGATCCCATCCACCACTTTGAGCTCCAGCGCACCGTCTTTGGGAGTCACCTCGGCTTTAATCGGCCCCAGAGTGGCCGCTGAGATCAGGATGTTTTTGGCTTTAATAAACTCCTTCTCGCCGTTCCGCTTTTCTTCTTCCACCTCAATTTGCACCGGCTGGAAGCAGACATCCGTCAGCTTCAGGGATCCCCCCCTGGGCACCTCGATACGGCCCCGGGCGTTGTCCGAGACCGAAGGGCAAATGGCGGCCTTGCCGGTGTTGCGGATCTGGTCATAGGTCAGCGGGGCTTTGGCAGCCTCAGCCGGAACAGCAAAGACGCTCAAACAAAGCGCCAACAGGATGGCGAGCAGTGGACGGTACCGCATAATCAACCTCGAAAAACCTTTTTTGAATCTGAACGCTGCTGGGGGAAATAAGCCCGAATGCCCCCATTGTACGCAATCGTGATCCCCCTCAGAGGAAGTGCCTCAAAATTAGCCACCCACCAACAGGGATCCCAGCCAGCGTTCCCGAATCTGGGTGATCAACTCGCGGATAGGCTGTTGGTTGACACGGTAGCTGATGGGATGGGCAATCAGGCGAGCTGTACTCTCGAATAGGCAGTCTCGCTCAATCAGGCCGTTTTCCCTCAGGGTGCGCCCTGTGGCTACCAAGTCGACGATGGCATCGGCCATGCCGGTGAGGGGGGCCAACTCCACCGAACCATAGAGAGAGATAAGCTCCACCGGCAAATCTAGACGGTCAAAATACTCCCGGGCGCAGCCGACAAACTTAGAAGCCACGCGGGCATGAGCAGGCAACTGAGCTGCCGAGTGGTAGGGGCTATCTTGGGGAAGGGCCACCGACATGCGACAGTGGCCAAATTGGAGATCCAACAGGTGGGCCACCCGCGCTTCGGTGCCGGCATAGCGCTCCCGCAAGACGTCGTAGCCGACAATGCCCAATTGCGCCTGCCCGTACTCCACATACACCGGCACATCGTGCGTGCGCACCAGCAGCGCTTCGTAGCGTTGCCCGTTCAGCCGGGTGGGGGACTCAATCCGCAGTAGGCGATTGCCGGGATCCAAAAAACGACTAAAATCGATCCCCACCTGCTGCAGACATTGAATGGCCTCAGGCAGCAGGGCCCCCTTGGCCAGAGCAATCGTGATGGGTGGGCTGTCGGGACGGCCATCCAGCATTTTTTCAGCATCTACATCTACATCTGACCTTGATCTGATCTTGGGCCGGAAGTAATTGGTATGAACAAACACAAGAATCTCGGGATCCCCGCCTGCCGAGTGGACTCCTGGTAGAGACGGGTTAGAACGAGGGGCCTAGGGGGAAACATCAGCGAGAATGCCCAGAGACAGGCCGGCAGCAAGCGGGCTCTCCCAGAAAAGCAAGCCCCCTTGATTGTAGGGGATCGGAATCCCGGCAGCGATTCCCCAGCCTCTTGAAAGCCCCACCGGTTCTCCAGAATGCCTGGGATGTTGACATACTCCCCTGCCTAAAGGCAGGGGATTCTTGACGCTTCACAGACCGATGCCAGCAAGCTGGTCTTACTAGGTCGTGTTGATCTTATGTTAGGATAGAGAGAGTAATTTATAGAGGAAAGAGGATGAAGTTGGTTTTTTTAGA
>NZ_JANSIG010000118.1:0-6417 GCF_047461975.1 Synechococcus sp. R55.3
GACAGCTTTCAACTTGGATCAGTGGATCCCCAGTGCAGAGGCAAACACACTGTGGCCCACAATGGCCTCTACCACAACACTTATGGCAAACCCCAACATGGCCAGCCGTCCGTTCCATCGCTCGGCCTTCTCCGTCCAGCCAATCTCCCACTCCGGCGGGGTATCGCCATCTTGACCGTACTGCGGCACATACCGCGGGCGACTGGCACTCTCCCAACCGGCAGGGCGCTTGGAGTTGAAGAAAGCCATCGAACCAATCACAACAGCAGCCACCAACCCGGCCACCATTACGGCAATGTAGGGGAGGAAGGGATTGTCAAGCATCATTGGATTGTCAAGATAGGGATTGAAGGATGAAAAAGCTCCCAAAAAGGGTAGAGCTGTAACATCTCAAAGCCAAAGAGAAAGTCTGTGAGATGTCCAATGTGGCTCTACCGAAAAGTTCTTCGACAAATTATTGCAGGTTATTGCAGACCTAGCCACTGGGCGAGAGTGCTGGCAAAAACACTGTGGCCCAGCACCGCTTCTGTAGCAATGCTGATCACCAAGCCCAACATGGCCAAGCGTCCATTCCAACGCTCCGCTTGCTCTGTCCAGCCTGGGATCCAGTCGTTGGTGGTGTCGTAGTACTGGGCAACAGAAGCGGAGTCCAGACGAGAAGGGATTCTGGGAGACGATTGCATTGCTAATACCTCGTATTGGTTGCTGTAACTAAACTTAACACAAAGTTACATTTTGTGACAAGCTTCGCTTTCAGGTCAGGGAGGAAGGGATCCCTGGCCGTTGCAACGGTTTGGGCAGAGGGGTTGGCCGAGGGCTGGCCCGAAGCAATGTCATACTGAGGGAAGCAGGCCTTTTGCGCAGACTATGGCGGTATCCCCCCTTTCTTCTTTCAAGCTTGATCATTCTTTCGACCTGGCTGCCCAGGTGCGGTCAGATTTTCCGATTTTGCAGCGCCAGATCAACGGCCACCCGCTGATCTACTTTGACAACGCTGCCACTTCTCAAAAGCCACTGGCAGTCCTGCAGGCGATGGATCATTACTATCGACACTGCAATGCCAACGTGCATCGCGGGGTGCATACGCTGAGCAACGAAGCCACAGATGCCTATGAGGGGGCGCGGGAAAAGATCGCTCAGTTTGTGAACGCGCCTTCTCCTCAGGAGATCATTTACACCCGCAATGCCAGCGAAGCCATCAATCTGGTGGCCTACAGTTGGGGCTTGAGCCATCTGGAGCGGGGGGATGAGATCGTCCTCTCGGTGATGGAGCACCACAGCAACCTAATCCCGTGGCAATGGGTGGCCCAGAAGACGGGAGCCCACCTCAAGTTCATCCAGATCACGCCAGAGGGAGAGTTGGATCTGGAGCACTACCGGTCTTTGCTCAGCGACCGCACCCGCTTGGTGGCGGTAACCCAGGTCTCCAACATGCTGGGATCCATCAACCCCGTTCAGGAGATTACTGAACTGGCCCATCGTTACGGAGCCAAGGTTTTGCTGGATGCCTGCCAGAGCGTGCCCCACATGCCTGTGGATGTCCAGGCGCTGGATTGCGATTGGTTGGCCTTTTCGGGGCACAAGATGTGTGGCCCAACGGGGATCGGCGTCCTCTACGGCAGGCGGGAGCTGCTGCGAGCGATGCCTCCCTTTTTGGGCGGGGGAGAGATGATCGCCGATGTGTACTGGGATCACGCCACCTATGCGGATATCCCCCACAAATTTGAAGCCGGTACGCCGGCGATTGCCCAGGCGGTGGGGTTAGGGGCAGCCGTAGATTACTTGAGCCAGATCGGTCTGGAGCGGGTTCATGCCCACGAACAAAGGTTGATTGCCCACCTGTTGGACGGGATCCAGCGCATAGCGGGTATTAGGGTTTATGGCCCCAAGGATCCGGCGCGACGGGCAGGGCTGGTCAGCTTTTCGGTGGAGGCCGTCCATCCTCACGACCTGTCTACCTTGCTGGATGAGCAGGGCATTGCCGTTCGAGCAGGGCACCACTGCACTCAGCCTCTCCATTGCTATTTGGGAGTACAGTCCACTGCCCGAGCCAGTGTTTACCTGTACAACACCTTGGCGGAGGTGGATCGCTTTTTGGACGTGTTGGCAGAAGCGGTGGAGTTCTTCAGCGTTGCCCTAAGCTAGGTCGTGTTGATCTTAAAGCAGTACCGACATCTATTTTCTCGTTTTGACAAATTGGCAAGAAACTTCTTGAGTTTTCTCTATCTCGTCAGTGCTCTCTTTTGGCTCAAATATAAAGATCAACACAACCTTGCATTCCTCCCGACCCTCGCCCTGTGGGCAGAGGGCAGGGCTCCTGTAGCTTCTAGCTGAATCTCTAGCGGACGGAGTAGGCTGCTGAGACGGCAGGCAACTGCAGGGAGAGGGATCCCAGCGGGGCCAAGGTGGTGCCGGGGTAGTAAAAAGCGAGGATTTGCGCCGCGTTAAACCCCTGCCGAGCCAGGGTATAGGAGCCGTACTGGCTCAAGCCCACCCCATGGCCGAAGCCGCCGCCGATAAAGCGATAGCCCGCCAATCGCTCCCCTTGTTTGAGAGGCTCTATCCGAAACAGGGTGCTGTACAGGCGGGGAAAAGCCAAGCGCACCTGATCTTTGCGCAAAAGAATGGAGTGGATCCCTTCTGCCGTCTGCAAGTCCAATTGCATCGCCTGCACCCGGCCACTGGCGGAGCGCTCCAGGATCTGCATTCCCGCGATGCTGCTCCAAGTGGGCATGGGGATCCCCAGGTAGTCTTGGCCGGCGCGCAACTGGGTGTTCAGCTCCTCCAGAGATAGGGAGAACTCCCAGCGGAATAGGCGGGATACCCCTGCTTCGTTGAAGCCCTCTCGTTGGGCCAAAAACGCCTGGAAGCTGCTCTCCTGCCGCAAATCCAAGGGCTTACCCGGTTGATGGGCAATATCCGCTTGCCGGCGCAGGTAGGGGCGCGGATCCCCGTCCCAAACATCTTCAAAGGCCGCCGAGATGCCGCCATTGGTAGAGGAATAGACAGCATCCACCAGCTCGCCATTGTAGGTGAGCACCAGGCCACTGGTTTGGCGAATGGCTTCGTCTGCCCGTGGGTGAGTTCCGGTCAACCCCTTGTAAACCTGGCAATGGGTATTGGCGCAGAGCTGATAATCGTCAACCTGAAAGCGGTGGAGGTTCTTGAGGGCGTAGGTGCGCGCCAAAATCGCCTGGGCGGCCATCGCGGCAAAAGGGGCCCCTGGCCCCACCTCGTGGGGAACTACCCCCCGCAAATAGGTTTCCAGAGGCACGGCATTGACCACAGTGTAGCTGCCGTAGGCATTGGGCTGAAAGGTGATGGATCCGGCATAGTAGTGGTCGTTCACCCGTAGATAGCCGGCATCAGAGGTCACCCTGAGGCGGGTGCGGTGGTAGCGAAAGTGTTCATGGATCCAGCTCAGCTCCGCCCGTTCTCGCCGCTCCTGCACCTCGAGCCGCACATGGGGGATCCCTTCTTTCTGGGCATACTGCTGAATCTGGGCCAGTTGTTGCGGGGTGTAGGCGCGGCTGGCCCACACCTGCCATTCTTGCGGCTGGGCGATCTCGGTGCTGATGCCCAGAGACTGCCAATGGTTGGCATTGGCCTCGGCACTCTCAAAGCTTTTGTGGCTGCTGAGAATTAGACGATATACGGTTTCCGGGGAGGTCAGGGCGCGATTGACAATGCCAATGCTGACCCAAGGCGTTCGCTGCGTTTGGGTGCTGCCGTCTGCTTGGGCAAATTCCAGGGTGAGAAGGGATCCCGTCGGCGCTGCCAGCTCCACCTGATCCGTCTCAGAACGGCCAAAGCGTTGCACAATGCCTATGTGCAGGATTGGGTTTTCGGGGGTGGCCGCCGTGGCAAAGGTCTCTTCGCCAACGCCGGTCGCGTCGGCGGCATGGAGCGCCAAGGCCGTCAGCAACAGGCCCAAGCCGGAAATGAGGGTGCTCTGCTTGCAGGACGAAGTCCTTGAAAACCGGCGAGGTTTGGCAGTGGGAGGCTGACAACTGGCCATGGCCGCTTTATCCTAAAACACACCCTGTCGATTTTACCCGCATCTTTTCTGGCCCACCTGCAGTGGTCGCGTTAGCGGTGCGGAGCACCATGGATGCTTTTCCTCGCATGTCTGTTCCCGACGACGGGTTCCCAATCGCCACGGCGGGACGCCGCCCCTCTTTGCACAAGGGATCCGGCTGGCGGCTGGGCTGGGATCCCACCCGTTCCCCTTTTGTTGCCCTGGTGGGGGGAGAAACCTGGGCGCTGGAGCTCACTCAGGAGGAGTGGCAAGCGTTTGTGCAGGGGGTGCAGCGCCTGCAGCAGGATATGGAGGCCATCGCATCCCAACTGATGGCGGAGGAGAGCATTACGCTGGAGCAGACTTTCCCTGCTTTGACCCTGATAGCCAGCGGCAGCGCCACTGCCTGGGGTCTCTATGTGCAATTGCATCAAGGCCGGCGCGGAGAAGGTTTTTGGCCTGCTGATGTTGTCCCTGAGCTGTGCCAGGCCCTCGCCCAATGCTTTGAGGAAGCTCTCTAGCCCCCTGAAGCCTGCAGTCTGGATCCCTGCCCAGGGTTTTTGGGGCGAAGCTACAACCCCTTGATTCCCTTCAGCGCCTGAGAGAACCGATGGATCTGCACCATCTGCACACTTACATTCGTCCCCGACAGCTTGAGGACTTGACCGCCTGGGATCCCGGCTGGAACTGGCTGGCCGGGGGGACTTGGCTCTTCTCCCAGCCGCAACCCCACCTGCGGGGACTGGTCGATTTGCATCCTCTGGGCTGGAATGAGCTGGAAATCAGCGCAGAAGGGCTAAAACTGGGGGCAACCTGTACCTTCCAGCAACTGCTGCAATACCCTTGGCCGCCCCATTGGCCGGGGATCCGCGCCCTGTGCGAGGGAATGGCATCTTTGGCCTCTTTCAAAGTGGCCCACTTGGCAACGATAGGGGGAAATCTCTGTCTGGCCCTGAGTGTCGGTGTCGTAGCGCCCGTGTTGATCGCCCTTGAGGCCACCTACACGCTGATCGATCTGCAGGGATCCCTGCGCCACATCCCCGCTCAGGACTTTCAAACCGGCCCCCAACAAACTCTGCTGCAGCCGGGGGAAGCCTTGCGATCCATCTGGATCCCGGCCCAACGCCTGCGCAGCCCCAGCACCTTTCAGCGGCTCGGCATCACCCAAACGGATCCCGCCCTGGTGATCGTTGCCGGATCGCGCGATCCCGACTCAGGCAACTATCGCTTCGGGCTCAATGCCGCCCTTTCGCCCCCACAACTGATCCAGATGGGATCCCGGCCCAATCCAGAACACCTTCCCCAACTTTTGGCAGAGCAAGCCCACGGCTGGATCGCGGATTTTCGGGCCAGCGCCCTCTACCGCCAACGCATGAGTGAGGTATTGATTCGCCGCTGTCTGGCAATCTTGCTCCGAGAGTAAGCCTGACCTCCCTGACCAAATGAGAGAGGATAAATTCATCTGCTGAGCTCCCAAAAACGAATGACCCATGAGAGTCCGCGGCGGCAGCAAGTGCCACCCCACAGACAACCGCGAAAATAGTTCACAGTGAACCCAGCTTTATCTGAGCTTAAAACTTGAGGCCAGTTTATAAAAAACTTACCCACAGTTGATAGCCAGTGAGGTTTTGGATTCAGGAGTTCGCGTGATTTGACAGGGAAAGTTTTGGATCCGCAAAGGGTAACCTGAAACCAAGGAAAGGCTGGAATACTGGGGCAAGCTCCTTTGGGTTTAGCTAAGTGCCTGATTTCTCCCGAAGCGGGACTGGAACTGCTATGAGTCGGTTTTCCCCTCATGAAGTGTATCTCCGGAGAATCCTCTTTCGTCTGGCCACTGCAGCTCCTCGTGGCATGACATTGATCGAGTTGCTTGTGGTCATTGTGATTGTCGGTACTCTCTGCGCGGTGGCCATTCCCAACCTGCTTAACCACATTCGCCGTTCCAGAGTTGCTGAAGCCCAAACAGCTTTGGCGACCGTTGGCCGTGCTTCGGAAATCTTCCGCGTGGACTTTACGGTTTATCCCTCCGGCTACGCCGATATTGAATTCGGAGGGATCCACGGGGATCGCTATTTACAAGATCCCTGGCAAGCCTACAACTACCGTCTTCCCGAAGTTGTTCCTCCCACACCTGGCCCAAGCGGCATTCGTTGGATGACTGAGTCTTACACCTACACAACTGCTGGTGGGGATCCCCTGCGCTGTGACATTGGCCTCGGGGATCGCCAGCAAGAGGTTCTGGTCTCTGGCTACGACCTGCACAACTCCTGCAACCTTTATCATTGACTTGCCTGGGCGAGATTTGGCGGCTTGAGGAGACGGGACTGGGCGGACTTGAACCGCCGACCTAGCGCTTAGGAGGCGCTTGCTCTATCCATCTGAGCTACAGCCCCTTGTCG